>NZ_JBHZBH010000008.1:0-231036 GCF_042754765.1 Nonomuraea sp. NPDC059194
GGCACAACGACAAGACCGGCCAGCCGATCAAACGGTCTCTGATCCCCTACGACCACTGAACTTGACCAGACCCCTTGGACTCATTCATCTAGGCGTGGTGTCCGGGTCTCCGAGGCGAACCGGACCACTTTCAGCGGGATCAAGGGAGCCTTCCTCACCCGGACCACCGGAGTGATCGGGTTCGGAAAGTCCGCGGCCGTGGACTACGACCTCACGTCGAAGACAAAGCTCACGAACGAGCAGAAGGCAGCTCTCGGGGTAGGCGAAGACTATGAACCGACCACGCTCCGTGCGATCAAGGTGGGCCGCGCCACCTACGTGAAGGGCATTGAGTGGGGCGAGATGCCCGAAGGCAAGCACTGGATCCGGTTCAGCGGAAACTCCTCGTGGGGCGACAAGGGGCAGCGCGGCGACCAGCGTGTCGACGTCCTGAACCCGGCGATCCTGAAGTTGGTGATCTCGAAGGCCACCTTCGCCAAGGCCGGCGAATACCGCGGCACTCTCAGCGGGAAGGAGCTGTACAAGGACAAGTACGGTGGCTCCGAGGTGGGCAAGATTTCCTTCAGGCTCTTCGTCAACCGTGACCAGCTGCCTGTCCGCCTGATCACGGAGTACACCCTGAAAACCCACGTGCCCAAGGACGACAAGCTGGTGAAGGCCACGGAGCACGACATCGTCGACACGCGCTACAGCGACTGGGGCACGAAGGTGGCGATTGCGGCGCCTCCGGCCGGCGAGGTCGTCGACTTCGATGATCTGAGGTGGCCGCCGATCGACGACAACCCGATCAGCGCTCTGACCGACAGCGCGCAGTCCGCGAAGGTGCGGAGGAACTGAGGGAGCGTCAGCCGTTCACGGGGCGGAGGGCGCCGGGGTGGCGGTCGAGCGCGGCGGAGGTGCGGCGTCGGCCGGTAGACAGACAAGGATGCGCTGTTCGCCGTAGATGCTGTGCAGCCTTGGACTCGAGCGGGATGAGCGGCTCACCCACGAGGAGGGCCGCCGCTACGTGTGGTGCGGATGGCTGCCCGGCACCAGGTGGCAGCTGTCGGCCGTCGCTCGCGTGCTGCACCCCTTCCTGCAGGGCGAGCACAGCAGGTCCGCGCGTGAGGCGCTGAGGCTCTCCAAGCTCGTCCAGGGCGCGGCCGTCCGGGAAGGGGGCTCCGCCTGAACGCGCCCGGCGGTGCGTCGTGACGGGGAGCAGAGGCGCAGATCCTTCTCCCGCGCCTCACCATCCCAGTGCAGTCGGTTCATGAACCGCTCGGCGCCGACGTCCAGCGCGCTCCGACCGCTGATACATCCACGAGAGGCGGACACCTTGGCCACCTTCTCGCAGTTGCTCGGGTAGGTGTGCCCGCGGCGGGCTGCGGATGCGAGCGCGTTCACGGCGTTGGGCGGCCAGGAGATGCTGAACAGCGGGATCCGTGTCCCGTCCTACACCCCCGAGATGGCCGCCGGTGACGCCCGGCGAACGGTCAGACGGCCCGAGGCGGATCCGCGTGCGGCTGCCCCAACCAACCGCATACCTCGGGCTGACCGAGCTGCACGTGACCCCAGGGCGTAGTCGACGAGCACGCTATCGAGCTGTCGATTTCGGTATACGGCAATCTGTCAGATCCGGCATCATGAGCATATGCTGAGAGACATGACGATCGACAAGACGAGCCTGGAGACCTTCGGCATCGCCGCGGCCCGCGACAAGCTCGGCCTGCTCGTGTCCAAGGCCGTGATCGGCCACCACCCGACCCGCATCAAGCGCTCCGACGACGAGCAAGCCGTCCTCATCTCCGAGGAGGCATACGAGGAGTACCTGCGCCTCAAGCGTCAGCGAGAGATCGACGACCTGCGCGCCCGCATGGAATCCACCAGCCGCGAGACCATCGAGAGGGACGCCTACTCCAGCCGCGAGCAGGCCTACGCCGACCTCGGGCTGGGCGGCGCCCACCAGTGAAGCTCCGCATCTACCTGGACCCCAGCGTCAAGGATGTGCTTCGTACGGCGGCGCCAACGCTGCGCACGTCGATCGTCGACACCCTGTTGGACCTGGGCGACGATCCCGTCCCGCCGGCCGCCACGCCCTACGGCGAGATCGAGGGCGCGTACGAACTGACCACGCCGACGTTCCGCGCGCTCTACACCTACGTCCCCGACCTCGATCACGTGTCGGTCTGGGTGCTCCACATCAACACGTGACGACCACAGCCAGGAGGGGCGACCAGGGCGAACGACCGGACCAGAACGTGTGACTGTGAAGCCCTGGCGCAGACGTTGCGCACCTGCATCGCGACGCTTGGGCAGGATGCACTCCGCCTGCGCAAGGCCGGGGCGCAGCCTGATGGGGACGGCTGGTCGCTCGGGCGGGAAGACGACCCGTTGGAGGCTGCCCGCTGGCTGACCACTGTGGCCTGCGCTTTCAAGCGCTCCCCACTGGTGCGCGGCGCTGTGCTCGCTCCTGCTGGGGACGCGGCGAACGTATGATGGCGCAGCGGCGGGCCGCGCACATGATCAGCAGAGACCTGCACCTCGGATACTTACTGATGGGCCTGCGGGTCGTGGTCGGGTGGGTGGCCACCTGGCCCTCCCCGGCCGGGCTCGGCTGAGGTTTCTCGCGTCGGTGTTCTGCGGAGTCCTACCGTACATCGTCTTCCGGCGCACACCGTCCTGTACGGCGCAGGGCAGCACGGCGGCCGCGGCGATCGTGACGGGATCGTGCTGCTGGTGTCCAATGCGCAGTGGCCGATATCGGCCGCGCTCGCGGGCCTGCTGGCCTGCCTGCTCGGCATGGTGCCGCTGGTGAAGTCCAATGGCGCGGTGGGGGCCGCCGCCTTCGTGGTCGCCGTACTCGCGTTGGGTGTCGACCTGGCGATGGCAGGGTCGTGGGGGTCTGCGCGGCGGCCGGGATCGGCTGGTCACGGGTACAGCCCCACTCGCGCTACCTGAACCCGGCCGACCGTCCCGCCGTCGAGAGGAGCTCAGCGCAGGAACGTCTTCGGCACCTCCACTGTCTGGGCGCGCAGTTCCTCACCGAGCGCCTTCGCCTGCGGGTCGAGCCGGGGGCTGGCCGCGACCCCCCTGCCGAGCAGCCCGTGGACGACGAAGTTCAGCGCGTTGAGGTTGGGCAGCTCGTACCGCTCGACCCGCGATCCCTCCAGCCCGGGCAGCAGCTCCACGAGCCGCTCGGCGGTCAGCGTCGCGGCCAGCCAGCCGTACTCCTCGGGGGTGCGCACCCACACGCCCAGGTTCGCGTTGCCGCCCTTGTCGCCCGACCTGGCCCCGGCGACCCGGCCCAGCGGTGCGGTCACCGTCGGCACCTCCGCCCCCTCCCACCGGGGCGGCGGCGCGACCGGCACCTCGACCGCCGGGCTGCAGGAACCGTCCGAGGGCACCGCGACCTCCTCGCCGCCCATGAAGACCCGAGGGGTGACGTCGGCGGCGGGGATGAGCGTCGGCCAGTAGACGCCGTACGGCGAGGCGTCTCCTGGCGGGGCGAGCCCGTAGAAGCCCGGGTAGCTGGCCAGGCCCGTCTCCACCACGGCCGAGGAGAACGCCCGTCCCGCCCTGCGCGCGTCACGGTCCATCACGGTGATCCGCAGCAGCGGCGGGTCGAAGGAGACGTCCACCGACTCGAACGACTCGCGCGGCGCGCGGGCCCAGATCGTCTCCTGCGCCACCCGCGCCTTCTCCTCCAGGTCGAGCCCGGTCAGCACGAGCGTCATCGTGTTGCGGTAGCCGCCCAGGTAGTTGACCGCGACCTTCAGCGTGTCGGGCGGCGGCTCGCCGCGCACCCCCGACACCCGCACCCGGTCCGGACCCTCCTGCGACAGCGAGATGGTGTCGAAGCGGGCCACCACGTCGGGCCCGAGATATCGCGGCGAGGCGATCTCGTACAGCAGCTGCGCGGTGACTGTGCCCACCGAGACCAGGCCACCGGCCCCCGGATGCTTGGTGATCACCGATGAGCCGTCCTCGTGCAGCTCGACGAGGGGGAAACCGCAGTGGGCCAGGTCGGGCACCTCGTGGAAGAAGGCGTAGTTGCCGCCCGTGGCCTGGCAGCCGCACTCGATGACGTGCCCGGCCACGACCGAGCTGGCCAGCGCGTCCAGGTCGCCTGCTTGCCAGCCGTACCGCCAGATGCCGGGGCCGGTGACGAGGGCGGCGTCGGTGATCCTGCCGGTGACGACGACGTCGGCGCCCGCGGACAGGGCTGCGGCGACGGGGCGGGCGCCCAGGTAGGCGTTTGCGGTCAGGACGGGCTCGGCGAGCTTCTCGCCGGTGTCGAGGTTGACCAGGTCGAGGTCGTGCCCGGTGACGTCGTCGCCGGTGACGTAGGCGACCTTGGCCGGCAGGCCCAGCTTCTCGATCGCCGCCGCGCAGCCCTCGGGGTCGAGCCCTCCGGCGTTGGAGACGACCTTGATGCCGCGCTCCAGGCAGGTGCCGAGCACCTGCTCCATCTGCTTGACGAAGGTCGTGGCGTAGCCGGGGCGGCCCTTCATCCGGTTGCCCGCCAGGATCAGCATGGTCAGCTCGGCCAGCCAGTCGCCGGTGAGCACGTCGATCGGACCGCCCTCGACCATCTCGCGGGCGGCCGACAGGCGGTCGCCGTAGAAGCCGCTGCAGTTGGCGATCCTCAGCACCACTTCGGCGGCCTCTTCTCCATGAAGGCGGCGATGCCCTCCTGGCCTTCCTCGGAGGTGAAGCGCTGGGCCGACAGCGCGGCCATCTGCCGCAGCCCCTCCTCGAAGGAGACCGAGGGCAGGTCGCGGACCAGCCGCTTGGTGATGGACAACGCCTCGGGGCCGCCCTTGACCAGCATGTCGGCGTAGTGGGCGACGGTGGCGTCGAGGTCCTGCATCGGCACCGCCCGGTTGATGAGGCCGATCTCCTGTGCCCTCGTGGCGTCGAACACCTCGCCCGTCATGAGGTACTCGGCCGCGGCCCTGGCCTCCAGCCGCCGCAGCACGGGCACCGAGATCATCGCGGGCACCACGCCCAGCCGTACCTCGGAGAAGGCGAACGACGCCGTCAGCGGCGCGATCGCGAAGTCGCAGGAGGCCACCAGGCCGAGCCCGCCCGCCCGCGCGGTGCCGTTCATGCGGCAGATGACCGGCTTGGGGCTCTCCCAGATCAGCGTCATGATCTCGGGGAACGACGCGGTCACCGGAGCGTCGCTCACGCCGCGCGCGGGCTCGATGCGCTGCTCCTTCAGGTCCGCGCCCGAGCAGAACACCGTGCCGGCGCCGGTCAGCACGATCACCCGCACCTCCGGCTCGGCCAGAGCCCAGTTCAGCCGGTCCTCCAGATCGCCCAGCAGCCGCACCGACAGCGCGTTGCGGTTGGGCGGAGAGTCCAGGGTGATGGTGGCAATGCCACCCTCCAACTCCTTGTGGACCAGGCGCGTCATGCTTCCCCTTCCTCGATGATCGCGAGCACGGCTTCCGCCTCGACCTGTGAGCCCTTCTCCACCATGACGGCGGCGACGACCCCGTCGGCGGGCGCGGCGATCTGATGCTCCATCTTCATCGCTTCGAGCACCAGGACCACCTGGCCCTTGACCACGGCGTCCCCCTGCTCGACCTCGACGCGCAGCACGCTACCGGGCATGGGGGCCAGCAGGGAGCCCGGCGCGTGGTGTTCGGCGGGTTCGGGCAGGCGGGGCAGCGGGATGAGCCGGGTGTCGCCGACGTAGACGCGGCCGCCGTGGTGCGCGACGGCGAACGCGCGCCGCACGCCCCCGACCTCGACCACCACCTGGTACGGCGTCGCGCCCACCACGGTCACCTCGTCGGGCACCGGGTCGTAGCAGACCTCGATCTCCTCGAACCTGGCCACCTGCGGCTGCGACCTGACGTTGCGCCAGCCGGAGGGCAGGCTCCGCTGCACGACGGCCGCGTCCTTGGCGCGGGCCGCGATGGCGAGGGCCGCCGCCAGAGCCTCCAGTCCGGTGGGTACGGCCCGCGCGGCGAGGTCGTGCTCGTCGAGGAAGCTTGTGTGCGTGTCGCCCGCGGCGAACGCCGGATGCGCCAGGATGTTCCGCAGCAGTCGGCGGTTGGTGGCCAGGCCGTGGACGCGCGCCCTGTCCAGGGCGGCGGTCAGCTTCCTGATCGCCGCGGTACGGCTCCCGCCGTACGCGATGATCTTCGCGAGCATCGGATCGTAGTGGGTGGACACCACCGAGCCCGACTCGACGCCCGAATCCACCCGGACCGGGCCAGGGACCTCGAACAGCTCGACCACCCCCGACTGGGGCAGGTGGTCGCCGTCCTCCGCGTACAGCCTGACCTCGACCGCGTGCCCGCTCGGCGCGGGCCGCTGGGCGGGCAGCGGCTCGCCCTCGGCGACGCGCAGCTGCAGCTCGACCAGGTCCACGCCGTAGACCAGCTCGGTGACCGGGTGCTCGACCTGGAGGCGGGTGTTCATCTCCAGGAAGGCGATCGTGTCGTCCTTGACCAGGAACTCCACCGTGCCCGCGCCGACGTAGCCGATCTTCTCGGCGGCGGCGACGGCCGCGGCTTCCAGGCGCTCGCGCAGCTCGGGGGTGGCGGCGGGGGAGGGGCACTCCTCCACCACCTTCTGGTGACGGCGCTGGATCGAGCACTCCCGCTCTCCGAGCGCCCACACCGTGCCGTGCGCGTCGGCCAGGACCTGCACCTCGATGTGGCGGGCGCCGTCGAGCAGCGGCTCGACGAACACCGTGCCGTCGCCGAACGCCGCCTCGGCCTCCCTGCTCGCCGCGGCCACGGCCGGGCCGAGCTCGGCGGGCGTCCTGACGACGCGCATGCCGCGCCCGCCGCCGCCCATCGACGCCTTGACCAGCAGCGGAAAGCGCCAGCCCGCGTCCTGGCGCGCCGTGGCCTCCTCGGCCGCGCTTTCGTGCGCCTGCGCCTTCTCGCCCGTGGGTGAGGGCGGCACCGGCACGTCCGGCTCGACGGGGAGCGTGGGCAGCACCGGCACGCCCGCCTCCGCCATCAGCCGCTTCGCCTCGATCTTGGAGCCCATCGCGGCGATCGCCCCCGGAGGCGGGCCCACCCAGGTCAGGCCCGCGTCGATCACGGCCTGGGCGAAGGCGGCGTTCTCCGACAGGAACCCGTAGCCGGGATGCACTGCGTCGGCGCCCGACCGTCGCGCCGCGTCCACGAGTGCCTCGACGTCGAGGTAGGCCAGCGGCGCGCCGAGCCGTACGGCCAGATCGGCCTCGATCATGTGAGGCGCGCCCTCGTCGGCGTCGGAGAAGACCGCGACCGTCTCGATGCCGAGCTCGCGACAGGTCCTGAAGATCCTGCGGGCGATCTCCCCTCTGTTGGCGACCAGGAGCCTGGTGATCGTGGAGTGCGCCGTCATGCCCTGAACACCCCTCATGGCCTGAACACCCCGAATCCGGTCGCCTCCGGCACGGCCGCGCTGTTGATCGCCGACAGGCACAGCCCGAGCACCGTGCGGGTGTCGCGCGGGTCGATCACCCCGTCGTCGTACAGCCGGCCCGACAGGAAGAACGGCATCGATTCGTGCTCGATCTGCGCCTCCACCATGGCCCGCATCGCCGCGTCGGCCTCCTCGTCGTAGATCTGCCCGCGGGACTGCGCCGCCTGCCGTCCGACGATCGACAGCACGCCCGCCAGCTGGGCGGGACCCATCACGGCCGACTTCGCGCTCGGCCAGGCGAACAGGAAGCGGGGGTCGTAGGCGCGCCCGCACATCCCGTAGTTGCCCGCGCCGTAGGACGCGCCCATCACCACCGTCAGGTGCGGAACCGTCGAGTTCGACACCGCGTTGATCATCATCGCGCCGTGCTTGATGATGCCGCCCTGCTCGTACTCCTTGCCCACCATGTAGCCGGTCGTGTTCTGCAGGAACAGCAGCGGCGTGCGCGCCTGGTTCGCCAGCTGGATGAACTGCGTCGCCTTCTGCGCCTCCTCGCTGAACAGCACGCCGCGCGCATTGGCGAGGATCCCGATCGGATAGCCGTGCAGCGTCGCCCACCCCGTGACCAGGCTGGCCCCGTACAGCGGCTTGAACTCCTCGAACTCGCTGCCGTCGACGATCCGCGCGATCACCTCGCGCGGGTCGAACGGCACCTTCAAGTCTTCAGGGACGATTCCCCTGAGCTCCTCCGCCGGATACCGCGGCTCGCTCACCGCCCGCGGGCTGAGGCCGAGCTTGCGCCACCGCAACGACTTGACGATGTTCCTGCCGATGCGCAGCGCGTCGTGCTCGTCGGCGGCGAGGTAGTCGGCCAGGCCGCTGACGCGCGCGTGCATCTCGGCCCCGCCGAGCGACTCGTCGTCGGACTCCTCACCCGTGGCCATCTTGACCAGCGGAGGGCCGCCGAGGAACACCTTCGCGCGCTCCTTGACCATCACCACGTAGTCGCTCATCCCCGGCACGTAGGCGCCGCCCGCCGTGGAGTTGCCGAACACCAGCGCGATCGTCGGGACGCCCGCGGCCGACAGCCGCGTCAGATCCCGGAAGATCTGCCCTCCCGGGATGAAGATCTCCTTCTGCGTCGGCAGGTCAGCGCCGCCCGACTCCACCAGATTGATGTACGGCAGGCGGTTGCGCAGCGCGATGTCGGCCGCCCGCAGCGTCTTCTTCAGGGTCCACGGATTGGAGGCGCCGCCCCTGACCGTCGGATCGCTGGCGGTGATAACGCACTCGACGCCCTCAACGACGCCGATGCCGGTCACCACGCTCGCCCCGACGGGGAAGTCGCTTCCCCACGCCGCCAGCGGCGACAGTTCGAGGAAGGCGGAGGCGGGATCGATCAGCAGCTCGACGCGCTCCCTCGCCAGGAGTTTGCCGCGCCTGCGGTGGCGCTCGACGTACTTCTCGCCGCCTCCAGCGACGGCCTTGCCGTGTTCGGCGTCGAGGTCGGCGAGTTTGGCCAGCATGGCACGCCTGCGCGCCTGGTAGTCGGGGTCGGCCGGGTCCAGCCTGCTGATGATCACCTGTCCTCCTCGCCGATGCCACCGGTCATGCAGCCCGCGCCGTCCCCGGTGCTGCGGACGAACGGCGCGGACTCGGGAGTTGACGGCTGCGTCAGACCGATCGCGCGCGCCCAGAGCCTGGTCAGGTGGTCGACGGCGGTACGCTCGTCGGCCCGCTCGCCCAGATCCAGCCAGACGTGGGCGAAGTGCTCCACCATCCCGCCCAGCATGATCGCCGTCAGCCTCGGGTCCAGACCGGGATCGGCCAGGCCCTGCTCCTGCAAGCGGCGCAGCCCCTCGGCGCCCCGCCTGACGAACACCTCCCTGAGCTCCAGCAGCAACCCGCGGAAGCGGTCGTCGCCGGTCGCGATGTGCTCCAGCATCCTGAGCAGCCGGGAGTTGGCCGCCCATGCGCGCAGGTAGAGCAGGTTGGCGGCCTCGACGCGGGCGTAGGGGTCGTCGGGGACCGTGGGGCCGACGACGCTCGCGGTGAACATCTCACCCACCGCCGCGCCCGCCACCTCGCCGAACAGCGCCTCTTTGGAATCGAAGTAGGTGTAGAAGGTGCCGTGCGAGACTCCCGCCCTGGCGCAGACGTCGTCGATGCGCACGGTGTCGTACCCGTGCTCCTCGAACGCCTCGCGTCCCGCCTGGAGGAGCGCGGCCCTGGTCCGCCGCCCGCGGGCGGTCAGCGCCTCAGACTTGACGATCACGTCAACAACCTAGCAACGCGCGCCCGCCAGGAGAAGGGCCCCACCCGAAGTCGGCCGGGCAGGAAGCCGCGCGGGGGAGGGCACTGGGGAGAGGGGTCGCCCAGGGAGACCGAGGTCTGGGAGGACGGTATTGCGCGCTGGGGTCCCGGGGGCGGGGTCGGACGCTCTCGGGAGACAGGGCCGGGGGAGATGGGCTCGTTCGGGAAAGAAGGCTCCCGGGGAAGGGGAAGGAACGCGAAAGGCCCGGCGGGAGCGATTGTGCTTCCGCCGGGCCTTCACGGATGGTCAGCCGCAGTGGCTCCAGCCGCTCTTCCACGAGAGCGTGCCCCAGGAGCCGCCCCAGATCACGCACTTCTTGACCGCCGGCAGCCGGACCGGCCCCGCGTAGGCGGTGAACTTGCCGGGATTGGCGCCGCTGCTGCCGCCCTTCACCTGCAGGATGGCGTTCATCGACACCTTGGCGGGCACCACGTACTTCGACATGGTGACCACGCAGTTCCTACCCGCACTCGTGCTGTAGAGCAGGTAGATCGTGGCCTTGGTGCTCAGCGCGTGCGAGTCGATCACCTTGTAGCCGGACCCGCAGGCGCCGGTGGCCGTGTAGGGGTTCGGCTTCGGCGGCGTGGTGGGCTTGGCGGTCGGCTTCACCGTCGGCCTGCTCGTCGGCTTGGCGGTGGGCTTGCTGGTCGGCTTGGTGGTGGGCTTGCTGCTCGAGTGCCCGTACGCGTCGCCGACCGTCGGCTCGGTCAGCCCTGTCGGCTCGGGGTCGGGGTCGACCAGGCCCGTGCTCCTGGTCGGCTTGGCCGTCGGCTTCTTCTTCGTGGGCTGCGCCGTCGGCCGCTGCTGCGGTTGCTGGGGGAGAGGCACCGTGGTGTGCGGCACGGAGACCGCCGGGTCCTCCGGCTCCTTCTTCGACTTGGTGTTCTCGGGCGTCGGCGTGTCCTGCGTCAGGTCGGGAGTGATGTCGGGCTCGGTCGGCTGCTCGTCGGGCGGCAGCACCTCGACAGAGCCCGGGTCCTGCGGGGACGAGCTGACGGGGGAGTCGACCGCGACCAGGTTCGCGGGGACCTCCTTGCCCGCGTTCGCCCACACGACGGTTCCGGCCAGCAGGACGGCTCCCGCCGCCGCGACCGACACCGCCACCGTCACGGTACGGCGGCGCGCGCCCGAGCCGCCGGGTCGCGCCGCGTCCCCGGAGGGCGGACGCTGGCCGGGCACGGACGGCGGAGCGAAGGGCTGTCCCTGCTGCGGAGGCACGGAATGGCCGGGCGGCACCGGGTGCCCACCAGGCTGGCCGGGCTGACCAGGGCCGTGCTGACCAGGACCGTGCTGACCAGGACCGGGCTGACCAGGGCCGGGGTGACCCGGATGGCTTGGGCCGGGCTGGCCGGGACCGTGCTGTCCGTGCTGACTGGGCTGGCCGGGGCCGTGCTGAGCAGGGCCAGGCTGACCAGAACCGGGCTGACCGGCACCAGGCTGACCGGGGCCGGGCTGGCCAGCACCGTGCTGACCGTGCTGGCCGGGGCCGGGCTGCCCCGGATGCCCGGCGGGCGGGACCGGCTGGGGGAACGGCGGCGGCAGCTTGCTGCCCGTCTGGTGGACGGCCACCGCCGTCTCGCCGGTCGTCTGCCCCGTCAGGCGAGCGATCAGCTGCTCGGCCGTGGGCCGCAGGGAAGGATCCTTGGACAGGCAGGCCGCCACGAGCTCGCCGAGCACCCCGTCCAGCCCGCCGGTGTCCGGCTCCTCGTTCAGGATCCGGTTCATCACGACGGGAATGGAGTCGGAGCCGAAGGCGGGCTTGCCCGTCGCGGCGAACACCATCGTGACGCCCCACGCGAACACGTCGGCCGCCTCAGACACCGCAGCGCCGCTCAGCTGCTCGGGCGCGAGATAGGCGGGCGTGCCCATGGCCATCCCCGTGGCGGTCGCGCCGGGCGAGTCCAGGGCGCGGGCGATGCCGAAGTCGATCACTACCGGGCCCTCGGGGCCCATGAGCACGTTCGCGGGCTTGAAGTCGCGATGCAGGATCCCGGCGCGGTGGATGGCCGCCAGCGCGGTGGCCGTACTGATGGCCAACCGTTCCAGGGCCGCTCCCCTGCGCGGCCCCTCGCCTTCGACCAGCTGCCGCAGGGAGGGCCCTGGCACGTAGTCCGTCACGATGTACGGCCGGCTGCCCTCCAGATCGGCGTGCAGCACGGGCGCGGTGCAGAACCTCGCCACCCGCTGCGCCACCGCCACCTCGCGCAGGAACCTCGTCCGCGCGTCGGCGTCGGCCACCAGAGCGTTGTGCAGGAGCTTGACCGCCACCTGCTCACCGGCCTGGCCTTTGCCCAGGTAGACCACGCCCTGCCCGCCCTCGCCGAGCCGCGCGGTGATCTCGAACGCGCCCAGCCGGCGCGGGTCGTCCGCCGCCAACGGCTGGAACTGAGTCACGTCGAACCCCCGTAAGTCCGGTATAGGTGGGGCAAAACGCTATCAGTGTGGTTCGTGCGTCGTCTCACCGGTTTGACGATGTGTCCGGATTGCTATCGACCCTGCGCAGTCAGACAGCGACATGGACCCCGTGTCGCCCCCCACTTCGTCGTCGATACGGGGTCCCGGAAGGCCGGTGATCCTGCCGCCGCGCGCCCCCGCCACCCGCCATCCACGCGCGGTCCAGCAGGCGGCACCAGGCGCCGTTGACGGAGGTCCCGCCGCTGGTGTTCAGCGAGGCCATACGCGACTCGCGGAAGGCGGGCCCGAGGTGGACCTCACCGCTGGGGGAACATGACGCACGACGGCAGCACGTCAGCCACGGGTCGGGCGGGATCTCTTGAAGCGCGGGCGATGGTCAGATCGCCTTGCCCGGGTTGAGAATGCCGAGCGGGTCGAAGACCCGCTTGATGCCGTGCTGGATCTCGGTCACGACCGGGCCCGACTCCAGGCCCAGCCAGCGCCGCTTCAACAGCCCGACGCCGTGCTCGCCGGTCAGCGTGCCGCCGAGCTCCAGAGCCGCCTTGAACACCTCGTCGGCCGCCGCCCACACGTTGGCGGGCGGCTCCAGCGTGCCGTGCTCGAAGATGAAGACCGGGTGCAGGTTGCCGTCGCCCGCGTGCGCCACCGTGCAGATCATCACGTCGTGGCGCGCGGCGGCCGCCTCCACTGCCGAGATCATGTCGGGCAGCGCCGACCGCGGCACGCACACGTCCTCGACCAGGCACGCGCCGAGGCGCTCCTTGGCCTCGTAGGCCATGCGCCTGATGCCGATGAGGTCCTCGGTCTCCTCGGGCGTCGAGGAGACCGCCACGAAGGAGGCGCCGTTCGCCTCACACAGCTCCTGCATCACCGCCGCCATCGCCTGGCCGTCGGAGGCGTCCGACTGGCCGATCAGCATGGCGTTGGTGGAGTCCTCCAGGCCGATGTTGCGCCAGTCGTCGATCGCCTTCAGCGTGGCCCGGTCCAGCAGCTCCATCAGGGACGGCTGGCAGCCCGCCGCGATGATCGCCGAGACGGCCGCGGCGGCGTCGCGCAACGACCCGAACTCCGCGGCGATCGTCGCGGGCGGCGCGATCGGGGCGCGGCGCAGCCGTACCGTGGCCGAGGTGATGACGCCGAGCGTGCCCTCCGAGCCGACGAACAGGCCGGTCAGGTCGTAGCCGGTGACGCCCTTGACCGTGCGGCGGCCCGTGTTCAGGATCCGGCCGTCGGCCAGCACGACCTCGAGCCCGAGCGCGGAGTCGCGCGTCACGCCGTACTTCACGCAGCGCAGCCCGCCCGCGTTGGTGGCCAGGTTGCCGCCGATGGTGGAGATCTCGTAGGAGGAGGGGTCGGGCGCGTACATCAGCCCGTGCTGCCTGGCCGCCCTGTCCAGGTCGGCGGTGATCACGCCGGGTTCGACGACGGCGATCTCGTCGGCGGGGCTCAGTTCGCGGATCGCGTTCATCCTGGCCAGCGACAGCACGATGGACCCCTCGCTGGCGGTCGCCGCGCCGGCCAGGCCGGTGCCCGCCCCGCGCGGCACGACGGGCACCCGGTGCTCGGTGGCCCACCGCATCGTGGTCACGACGTCGTCGCGGGAGGTGGCGAGCACCACTCCGAGCGCCTTGCCAGGCTCGAGGAAGGTGCGGTCGCGGGCGTAGGAGTCGACCACGTCGGGATCGGTGAGCACCCTTCCCTCGGGAAGGCTCTGCACAAGTGCCTCAATCACGATGAGACTCTACGACCCGATTTGCGCCAGTCGCACGTCAGGGCCAGACTGCCCGGATGGATCTGTCCTGTCCGGAGTGCGGCAAGGCCGACAGGGTGGCGTCGGTGCCGGGGGTGGTGGCCGACGGTACGAGCTTTCACCTCGGGCGCGCGAGCATGCCCAAGGAGCGCGCCGTGGTCGACCTGCCCGCCGCCTCGCTCATCGGCACCAGGAAGCACCGGATGACCAGGACGCAGCTGGCGGTGTGGCTGTCCTTCCCCGCCAGGCACGAGGTGCCGCGTGCCCGCCATCAGGGTTACGTGCTGCTCGGCTTCGCCGCCCTCGCGCACGTGGTGCTGGCGCTGACGCTGGCCATGAGCGAATGGACGAACTTCCTGATCGTCCTGCTCGGCCCGTTCTGCGCGACCGGCGTCTTCTGGTGGTTCGGGCTGATGTTCGTCATGGGCGCGCAGGGCGCGCGCAAGCGCGACCAGGCCGAGGCGCCGGCCCGCGAGCAGGCGCTCCTGGTGTGGCAGGAGCTCTACTACTGCTCGCGGGACAACGTCGCCTTCGAGCCGGGGGTGGGCGTCTCCTTCCACCCCAGCGAGACCCGTGAGTACATCTTCGGCTTCAGGTACGGCAAGCGCCGCCGCCCCTGAGCCCGCCCGTCAGGCCCGCGACAGCAGCTTCTCGGCCGCGACCAGGCGGACGCACACGGTCAGACCGGTGATCGCCTCCTCCAGCTCCTCCAGACCGGGGTAGGTGGGGGCGATGCGGATCGTGCGGTCGGCGGGGTCGTCGCCGTACGGGTGGGTCGCACCGGCGGGAGTGAGCGCGATGCCCGCCTCCTTGGCCTTGGCGACGACCGCGCGGGCGCAGCCCTCGGGGACGTCGAGGCTGATGAAGTAGCCGCCCGTCGGCGCCGACCAGGTGGCCATGCCCGTGCCGCCCAGCTCCTTGGTGAGGATCCTGTCGACGGTCTCGAACTTCGGCCAGACCAGCTCGGCGTGCCTGCGCATGTGTGCGGCCAGGCCCTCGGCGTCGCGCAGGAACTCCACGTGGCGCAGCTGGTTGATCTTGTCGGGGCCGATGCTCTGCTTGGACAGGTTGGCGAGGTACCAGGCGACGTTGGCGGGGGAGGAGCCGAAGAAGGCCACGCCGCTGCCGGCCAGGGTCACCTTGGAGGTCGAGCCGAAGACGAAGGCACGGTCGGCGTTGCCGTGCTCCTCGCACAGCGCCAGCAGGTCGGCGAGCTCGGCGTGGGTGTCGGTGAGGTGGTGCACCGCGTAGGCGTTGTCCCAGAAGATGCGGAAGTCGGGCGCGGCGGCCGGCATCGAGGCCAGGCGGCGGACGGTCTCGTCGCTGTAGGTGACGCCCGAGGGGTTGCTGTACTTCGGCACGCACCAGATGCCCTTGACCCTCGGGTCGTCGGCGACCAGCCGCTCGACGACGTCCATGTCGGGGCCCTCGTCGGTCATCGGCACCTGGACCATCCTGATGCCGAAGCGCTCGCACAGCGCGAAGTGCCTGTCGTAGCCGGGCACCGGGCACAGGAAGACGGTCTCCTCCTCGTCGGCCCACCGGCGCGCGGCTCCGGGCAGGACGCTGAGCAGCGAGAAGACGATCGTGTCGTGCATCATCGCCAGGCTGGAGTTGCCGCCCGCGACCAACTGCGGGGTGGGCACCTGCAACTGCTCGGCGAACAGCTCGCGAACCTCGGCCAGCCCCTGCAGGTTGCCGTAGTTGCGGCAGTCGGTGCCGTCGGCGGCCAGATGCGTGGACGGCAGGCCGTTCATCCCGTCGGCCAGGTCGAGCTGGCGAGGGGAGGGCTTGCCCCTGGTCAGGTCGAGCTTCAGGCCGCGCCGGACGAGGGCGTCGTAGTCGGCAGCGGCCTGCTCGCGCTGAGCGGTCAGCTCGTCGAGGGTCACGGGATGTTCCTTCCTACGGTGGGATACGAACAATAGTGGGTCTCGAAATGATAACGGCGGCAGAACCCCGCGGGCACCTTGCGCCCGGCTGATCTCTTCTCTATGTTATGGCCCATAACTAAGGTTAGGCTTACCTACAGGGCGGTGCGGATGAAGACCGGCGGACGCACGGCGACGTTCACCCTCCAGGACGTCGTCGCGGCCGGAACGCGCATCGGCCTCGCCGATCTGACGATCCAGGGCGTGGCCGACGCGCTCGGCGTCACCAGCGCGGCCATCTACCGGCACGTGCCCAGCCGCTCGGCACTCGACAGCCTGGTCGGAGAGGCCATCCTGGCCGAGCTCACGATCGTCGACGATCCGGCCGAGCCGACCGCGACCGCCCTGGTCGGCTTCGCGGCCCAGCTACGGCGATTCACCCTGGCCCACCCGGGGACGGCCCAGTACCTCCAGCGCCTGTTCCCGCGCGGGCCGTCCGGGATCCGCCTGCTCGAAGAGCAGATCGCCAACCTGGGCAGGCGCGGCTACGATCCCGCGGCGGCCACCGTGCTCAGCTCCGCGATCGCCACCATCGCGCTCGGGATCGCGGCGGCCGAGGAGGCTCGGGCCGTCCACGCCCTCCTCGATCCGCGGGGCGACGACGAGGCGACCCGCGCGGCGTTGGCCGCGATGGCCGGCTCCCCGCTCCTGCAGGTGGCCCGCGAGGGCATCCCGAGCCACACGGCCGACGACTACTTCCTGCTCCTGCTGACCGCAGCCGCCGACGGGCTGGTCACCCACCTGCCCCCGGGCCGGCCGGTCACCTCGCTGTCGCTTCGGCACCCCGTCACCGCGACAGGAGAGCAAGACTTCACCGCGACAGGAGAACAAGACTGATGGCACGGGGTTACGCCGGGGCCGTGATGAAGACCTTCGGCGCGCTGGAGCACACGGCCAGCGTCGTCTCGATCGAGGACATCACCCCCCACTATCGCCGCATCACCTTCCACGCGCCCACGCTGTTCGACGGCCAGCCGTTCGAGCCGGCCGCCTGGGTCCGCCTGTGGGCGCCCGACCCGGCCCGGCCGGGGCGCGAGCACCAGCGCGGCTACACCCTCGTCGACCCCGACCCGGAACAGCAGCGGGTCAGCATGGAGTTCGTGCTGCACGAGCCGGCCGGCCCGGCCTGCACCTGGGCGGCCAACGCCCGGCCCGGCGACACCATCCAGGTGAGCCGCTGGGCGTCCGGGCACTTCGCCGCGCCCGATCCGGCGCCCGACGGCTACCTGCTGATCGGCGACGCCGCGGCACTGCCCGGGATCAACGCGATCCTCGCCGCCGTGCCCGGCACCACCCCGGTCGTGGTCTGCCTCGAGCAGTTCCGCGACGACGACCTGAAGATCCCGATCACGCCGCACCCGCTGTGCACGGTCACCTGGATTCCGACCGCCGACGACCCCGCCGCGCTGGCCCGCGCCATCGGCGAGCGGGACTGGTCGAACTGGTACGCCTGGGTCACCGCCGAATCGGCCGCGACCAAGCAGGTCAGGGCCAGGCTCAAGGAGCTGGGCTTCCCGAAGACCGACGTCAAGGCCAGGGCCTACTGGATCAAGGGCCAGGCCATGGGGGTCGGCCGCGAGGAGCGGTCCGCCGAGGAGGACCGGCCGGAGCGCGGCCAGGCCGCTGCCACCGGGCTGTCGCCTGCTCCATCGGCCGAGGCGGGCGTATCAGCCGGATCAGCCGGATCAGCAGGATCAGCAGGATCAGCCGGATCAGCCGGGACGGGCGCGGGCCACGGTCAGTGGCGGTCACGGGCCGGGGCGCGGCTGCTGGCGCCGCTGCGCTCCCGGCTCATCCTCGCCGGGGTGTTCCAGGCGGTGGTCTCCCTGGTCCAGCTGGCCCCCTTCCTCGTCCTGGTCGAGCTGTGCCGCCGCCTGCTCCTCGACGGCGCGGGGGCGGCGGGCCTGACCCACCTGGGCATCCTCGCCCTCGTCCTGCTCGGCGCAGGCGCGACGCTGGCGGGCGCGCTGGTGCTGGCCATGCACGTGCTGGACGCGCGCTTCGGCCACCACGTGCGCACGACCGTGGTGGGCAAGCTGTCCCGCCTGCCGCTGGGCTGGTTCACCGAACGCACCTCGGGCAAGATCAAGCAGGCGGTTCAGGACGACGCGACGAGCGTCCACTACCTCGTCACCCATGCGGTGCTCGATGTCGTGGCGGCGCTGGTGAGCCCGCTGGCCGTCCTGGCCTACCTGTTCTCCGTCTCCGCGGGGCTGGCCGCGATCCTCCTGCTGCCGTTGCTGGCCTACGCTGTCCTGACCGCCCGCATGGTCCAGGCGTCGACCGCCGAGCTCGCGCGCTTCAACGTGTGGGAGACGCGGGTCGGCTCCGAGGCGGTCTCGTACGTCGACGGCCTGACGGTGGTCAGGGCCTACGACGCCGGGCCAGCGGGCGGGTTCCGCGCCACCCTCGACGAGCGGGCCCGCTTCCTCGACCGCTGGCAACGGCCGCTGACGGGCCGCAAGACCCTGGTCGACCTGGTGACCCGCCCGCTGACCACCCTCCTGCTGATCGTCCTCACCGGCGGCCTGATGGTGGCAGGCGGCAGGCTCAGCCCCACGGACCTGGTCCCGTTCCTGCTGCTCGGAGCCACCTTCGGGCCACAACTGCTGGCCGCGGGCTACGGCCTCGCGTCGGTGCGCGAGGCCCAGGCCGCCGCCCAGCGCATCGGCCTGCTGGTGGCCGAGCCCGAACTGCCCCAGCCTGCCAGGCCCGGCTCCCTGCCGCCTGGCCGCTCAGGCCACACGGTCCGCTTCGACGACGTCTCCTTCAGCTACGGCGGGCAGCACACGATCCTGTCCGGAATCGACCTGGAGCTCGCCCCCGGTACGGTGACCGCGCTCGTGGGCCCGAGCGGGGCCGGCAAGTCCACGCTGGCCGCACTGCTGGCCCGCTTCCACGACGTGACCTCGGGCCGGATCACCATCGACGGGACGGACCTGCGCGATCTCCCCCTCGCCGAGCTGTACCGGACGGTCGGCTTCGTCTTCCAGGACGTGTCCGTGATCCGCGCGAGCGTCCACGACAACATCGCCCTGGGCCGGCCGGACGCCTCCCGCCAGGAGGTGGAGCAGGCGGCCGGGGCGGCCAGGATCCACGACCGGGTCACGCGGCTGCCGAACGGATACGACACGATCCTCGGTGAGGAGGCGCGGCTGTCGGGTGGCGAGGCGCAACGACTCACCATCGCCAGGGCGTTGCTGGCCGACCCGCCGGTGCTCGTCCTGGACGAGGCGACCGCCTTCGCCGACCCGGAATCCGAACACCAGGTGCAGCAGGCGCTCAGCAGGCTGATCGCCGGCCGTACCGTGCTGGTCATCGCGCACCGCCTGCACACCATCACCGGCGCGGACACCATCGTGGTCCTCGACGGCGGCCGAGTCGTCCAGCGAGGCACCCACACCGAACTGCTCGCCGGCCACGGCCCCTACCGCGACCTGTGGCAGGCCGCCCACGTCGACACCCCCGCCGCCGCACCGCAGGAGACCCCGGCATGATCCTCCAGACTCTTCGCCTGGCCGGCAACCGCCGTACGGTCGCCCGTTACGTGAGCCTGGTCGGGCTGAGCGCCGTGTTCCGCGCCTGCGCGGTGGTGAGCATGGTCCCGTTGCTCACCGCTCTGTTCTCCCCGGCTCCCGGCGACGCCCTGCCGTGGATCGCGGCGCTGGCCGTCCTCGTGGCGGGCAGCTGGGCGATCGACTACGCGGTCGCCGGCGCCGGATTCGCCATCGGCCTCGAGCTGCTGTCCAGCATCGAACGGCGGCTCGTGGACCGGCTCCATCGGATGCCGCTGGGCTGGCTCACCGCCGAGCGCAGGGCCGAGGCCCAGCTGGCGCTCACCTCCTCGGGCCGCGAACTCTGCCAAGGAGTCGGCTACCTGCTGACCCCGGCGGCCAACGCGATCGTCACCCCCGCGTTGATCGGGGCGGGCCTGCTGCTGGTCGCCTGGCCGCTCGGCCTGGCGGCCCTGGCCGCGGTGCCGCTGCTCCTGGCGACCGTGTGGGCGAGCGGGCGCTGCCTGCGCGCCGCCGACGACTCCTACGCCGCGGCGTCCAGGGAGGCGGGCCAGCGCATCATCGAGCTGGCCAAGGCGCAGCCGGCACTGAGGGCTGCGGGCCGCGCCGGCACGGAGGGCTCGGCCGTGGGGCGGGCGCTGGCCCGGCAACGCTCGGCGGCGCTGCGGCTGATCGGCTTCAGCCTGCCTGGGCAGGTGATGTTCGGGTTCGCCACCCAGGCGGCGCTGCTCGGCCTGGCGGCGACGGCCGTCATCCTGGGCCTGAACGGCGAGCTCGCTGGTGGGGAGGTGGTCGCGCTCGTCATCGTCGCGGTGCGCTTCGTCGAACCGTTCACCGCCCTGGCCGAGCTCTCCCCGGCGCTGCAGGCCATGCGCGGCACCCTCGCCAGGGTCCATGCCCTGCTCGACGCGCCCGTCCTGGCACATCCCGACGCCCGGACCGAGCCGGATCCGGCCGCGCCCGCCCTTGAACTGCGTGACGTGCGGTTCGGCTACGAACCGGGACAGCACACGATCGCCGGGGTGTCCTTCACCGTGGAACGGGGCACCACCACGGCTGTCGTGGGCCCGTCGGGCGTCGGCAAGAGCACCCTGCTGGCGCTGATCGCCCGCTTCCACGAGCTGGACTCGGGAAGCATCAGGGTGGCGGGGCACGACGTGCGCTCCTACGACCCCGCCACCCTGATGAGCCTGCTCGGCATCGTCTTCCAGGACGTGTACCTCTTCGACGCCAGCCTGTACGACAACATCCGCCTCGGCCACCCGGAGGCCACCGACGAACAGATCAGGCAGGCGGCCTCGGCGGCCCAGCTCGACGAGGTGGTCCTGCGCCTGCCAGACGGCTGGGACACCCGCGTCGGCGAAGGCGGCGCGGCCCTGTCCGGAGGGGAGCGCCAACGTGTGAGCATCGCCCGCGCCCTGCTCAAGAACGCGCCGCTGCTCCTGCTCGACGAGGCCACGGCCGCGCTCGACACCGGCAACGAACGGGCCATCATCGGCACCCTCGAGGCCGGCAGCCGGCAGCGGGCCACCCTCATCATCGCCCACCGGCTCAGCACCATCGCCCGCGCCGACCAGATCATCTTCCTCCACGAGGGGCAGGTGGCCGAGGCAGGGACGCTGGCCGAACTCCTCGCCCTCCAGGGCAGGTTCGCCGGCTACTGGCAGCAGCGTGAGAAGGCCGCCGACTGGACGCTGACCGCACCCCACGAGAGACCCCACGAGAGCCAGCCCAGCCTCGCCCGCGGCTAGCCGTGCCCGTGCCCGTGCGCGTGGTCAGGCGCGTGCCCGTGATCAGGCGTGTGACCGTGGCCGTGGGCGGGCTCCTGGACGTGACCGTGACCGTGGCCGACGAGCACGGCGGGCCTGCCCGGCGGCACGAGCCTGAGCGCGACGGCCGCCGCGACGGCCGCCGCGCCCGCGCACCAGGCCAGCGCGCCGGGGAAGCCGCCCACCGCCAGGCTGGAGACCAGCGCGACCCCGATCGAGCCGCCCAGCTCGTGGAAGGTGTTGATCACGCCTGAGGCCACGCCCGCCTCACCGGGAGGGACGTTGCCCATGGTCGTCGCCGTCGCGGTGACGAAGGCGGGTCCGATGCCGAAGGCGGCGATCACGAATCCGGGCAGCAGCGTGGTGTAGACGCCCGCCTCGGGCGAGACGCGGGTCATGAGCGCGGCGCCCGCGGCGGTCAGCAGGAAGGCGCCCACCGCGACGGGGCGGCCGCCGACCCTGCCGATCAGCCGCCCTCCCAGGTGCGCGCCGAGCGTGATCGCGATCGCCACCGGCAGGAACAGCAGGCCCGTCTCCAGCGCGCCGTAACCCAGCTCCCGCTGCAGGTGGAGTGAGGTGAGGAAGAACAATCCCAGCATCAGGCCGGTCGCCATGAGCATGACGAACGTGCCCGACAGCACCGGCCGCCTGGCCATCGTCGCCGCGCGCATGAGCGGGGCGGCGGCCACCCGCTCCCGCCACACGAAGGCCAGGTATCCGACCGCGGAGCCGGCCAGCCACAGGCCCGCCGTACCCCAACCCTCCTCGCCCGCGGTCACCAGGCCGTAGATGAGCAGCGCGGTGGCGGCGGTGACGAGCAGCGCGCCCGGCAGGTCGAGCGGCCCGCGCGCCGAGCGGGCGGAGGCGGGCACGCGGGACGGCAGCGCGGCCAGGACGGCCAGGCCCACGGGCACGTTCACGAAGAACGCCCACGTCCATCCGGGACCGGCCGTCAGCAGGCCGCCGAGCAGCACGCCGACGGCCGCGCCCGTGCCGCCGATCGCCGCCCACACCGCCAGCGCCCTGGTGCGGCGCTCGCCGTGGAAGACGGTGGTGATGGTGGCCAGCGCGGCGGGCGACAGCAGCGCCGCGCCGACGCCCTGCAGCGCGCGCCCGGCGATCAGTAGCCCGCCGCCGGGGGCGAGCCCGCACAGCAGCGAGGCGAGCGTGAAGACGGCGAGCCCCGTCATCAGCATCCGGCGGGCGCCGAAGGTGTCGGCGAGCCTGCCGCCGAGCACCATCAGGCCGCCGAAGCACAGCGTGTACGTCGTGACGACCCAGGTCAGCGCCTCACGGTCGAGGCCGAGATCGGCCCCGATGGACGGCAGCGCGACCTGCACGACGGTGATGTCGATGATCAACATGAACTGGGCCAGGCAGAGCAGGACCAGCAGCATGAGCGAACCCCTCTCAATAACTCGTACAGTAGTGTTCGAGTTATGAGGCAAGCATACGGAGGGCGGGTATGTCCAGTCGGAGGTCAGGCGGCGAGGACCGAGCGGAGCGTCCTGGTCAGCACCTCGGCCGCCTGCTCACGCGGCAGGCGGCCGGCCTCGATCTCGCCCGCCGCGTTGTGCAGCAGCCCGAAGAACGTGCTGACCAGCCACGACAGCGGCAGGTCGGTGCGGAAGGCGCCCTCGTCCATGCCGCGCGCGATCAGTTGCTCGACCCTGGCCAGCGGTCTGTCGTGCCGTTCGCGGATGCGCTCGGCCGGCAGCGCCCGGTCGGCGGCGACGAACAGGCGGCTGTGCCGGTCGAGGATCTCCCACGAGGAGCCGATGAGCCTGTCCATGGCCTGGACGGCGGGCACACCGTCCAGGTCGAGGCCCGACAGTGCGAGCTCGGCGCGGTCGACGGCCTCGCGCAGGACGGCGTCGACGAGCGACTCCCTGGAGGGGAAGTGGCCGTAGAGCGTGACCCTGCCGACGCCCGCCGCCTTGGCGATCTCGGCCACGCTCACGCCGGGGTCGGCGACCAGCAGGCGCGTGGCCGTGGCCAGGATCGCGGCGATGTTGCGCTCGGCGTCGGCCCTGCGTGGCTGCGTCGACTTGCCCATGGTCAAACTGTAGGACCCGGCGGGAGCGCGGGGTTGACGTGGATCTTCGGCCCCGGCCCCGCGCCCGGTGGCCGCCACCCCGCGAGCACGTCGCCCGCCCGTTCCAGCGGGACCGTAGCGGCCACCAGCGGTTCGGGGTCCACCGCGCCCGACCTGTAGTGCTCGACGGCGCCGCGCAACCCCTGTGAGCCGCCGAGGACGCCGACCGCCGTCACGTCCTTCAGCACGAGCCGCCTGGTGTCGATCGCGCTCGGCGTGGCGGCCAGCCCGATGTAGACCACCCTGCCGCCCGGCTCGACCAGGTCGAGCGCGGCCTTCGGCACCGTCGCCGCGTTCGTCGCGTCGATGATCGCCTCGTACGGCAGGTCCGGCAGCTCCTCGGCGCTCCACACGCCCTCCCCGGCCGTCAGCCCGGCCAGGTGGACCTCCGCGCCGGCCGCCCTGGCGAACGCGGCGGCCAGCCGTCCGATCGTGCCAGGACCCCAGACCAGCACCCTCATGCCCGGCCGTGCGCCCGTCGCCATGGCCGCGCGCAGCGCGTTGCCGCCCGGCTCGACGAGCGCGCCCGCCGTGGGGCCGACCTCGTCGGGAAGGGCGAGCAGCGCGGTAGCGGGCACCAGCAGCTGCTCGGCCAGCGCGCCGGGCCAGCCGCCCCTGATGCCGATCTCGAAGCGGTCCTCGCACACGTGGTGGCGCCCGCCCAGACACCTGGCGCAGCGGCCGCAGCCGAGCATCGTGTCGCCCGTGACCCGACGGCCCCGCCACGCGGCGTCGACGCCGTCGCCGACGGAGGCGACCGTGCCGCACCACTCGTGACCGAGCCTGATCGGATAGCTCGCGTGGCCCTGCTTCAGGTAGGCCATCTCGCCGGTGTAGAACTCCACGTCCGTGCCGCACAGCCCGACCCGCTCGACGTCCACCACGACCTGGCCGGGGCCCGCGACGGGCGGCTCGACCTCCCGCACGACCGCCTCGCGTGGGCCGAGCAACGCGAAGGCCCTCACCTCGCCGCGACCTGCTCGAGGTCGGCCGGGCCTTGGTACGGCGTCGCGGGCAGGCCGGTGACGCCGACGTCGGCCGCGAACAGCCCGCCTCCGGCGGTCGTGATGACCAGGGCCGAGCCGACGAAGGCCGCGCTGGAGGTCTTCGGCGAGGCGACCTTCACCGTGTCGAGCAGCCGCCCGCCGGGCGTGTAGCGGCGCACCTCGCCCGCGCCCCAGACGGCGATCCAGAGGTTGCCCTCGACGTCCACCGCCATCCCGTCGGGCACCCCGTCGCTCACCTCGAGGATCACCGCGCGCGGCCCGACCCGTCCGCTCTCGACGTCGTACGGCTGCGCCCACACCACGCCAGGGATGCTGTCCACGTGGTACAGCGTCCGGCCGTCGGGCGACCAGCCGAGCCCGTTGGAGATGGTCAGCCCGTCGGCCAGCACGCTCACCGTGCCGTCGAGCTCCAGCCGGTAGAGCCGTTCCTGCCCCCGCCGCTCGTCCTTGGCCAGGCTGCCGGCCAAAAAGCGCCCGGCCGGATCGCACCGGCCGTCGTTGAACCTGCTCACCGCCCCTTCGGGCAGCACCCTCGGCCCGTTGGCGGTCCGCGAACCGATCGTCGCGAAGCCGTACTGCGCCGCGACCACGAGCGAGCCGTCGGCGGCGGGCGCGACCGCGCCCACGGTGCCCGGCAGGGTGTGCGTCCTGACCACCCGCAGCTGGCCGTCGCGCAGCTCGCCCTCCAGGATCCGGCCGGTCGGGATGTCGACCCAGAGCAGCCGCTCACCCACGGGATCCCACAGCGGCCCCTCGGCCAGCGCGTAGGTCTCGGTGGACAGCGAGTCGGCGATCATCGCAGCTCCTTCACGATGGCGTGGATCTCGGGCAGCGCCTCCACCAGGGAGGCCAGGCTGGTGCGGTAGGCCAGCGCGCTCACGCTCACCGCGCCGCTCGGCGTGGTGGCGGAGGTCAGGAAGACGGGGACGGCCACGCAGTTGACGCCCTCCTCGTTCTCCTGGTCGTCGACGGCGCAGCCGCGCTCGCGCACCGTCGCCAGCTCCGCGCACAGCTCTTCGACACTCGCCTTGGTTCGCGGGGTAAGGCGCTCCAGCGGGGCCTGGCGCGCCCACGCCGCCACCGCCGCGTCGTCGGGCAGCGCCCAGGCCAGCAGCAGCTTGCCGACGCCGGTGCTGTGGGCGGGGTTGCGCCCGCCGACCGTGGAGGTGAGCCGCACGGGCCCCGACGGCGGATCGACCTTCGCCCGGTAGACCACCTCGCGCCCGTCGAGCACCGCGTAGTGGGCGGTCTCCCCGAACCTGGCGGCCAGCCGTTCCAGCGCGGGGCGGACCCTGATGTGGTCGGGCCTGGCCTCGTGATGGGTGAAGGCCAGCCGGAGGAACTCGTCGCCCAGCAGGTAGCGACCCCTGCCGTCCTGCACGGCGAACCCGGCGCGGCGCAGCGCGGCCAGGGCCCTGTGCACGGTCGGCTTGGGGCTGTCGACGGCCTTGGCCATCTCCTCCAGCCCGATGCCCTCGGGCCGTTCGGCCAGCACCCGCAGCACGACGAGCACCCGGTCGGCGCCGACGAGCCGGTCTTCTCCTCGCGGCGTTTCGGAGTTAGGGTCGATCACGTTCCGAATGTTAGATCAGTGTTCCGGTTGATGGAAGAAGCGCATGCGTAGCTCGCACTGGTACGAGGGAACCGATCGCAACGCCTACATCCACCGCGCCTGGATGCGCCGCGGCCTGCCCCGCGAGGCCTTCGAGGGCGGCAAGCCGCACATCGCGATCGCCAACACCGCCTCCGACCTCACCCCGTGCAACATCCACCTCGACGAGATCGCCACCAGCGTCAAGCAGGGCGTGTGGGAGGCGGGCGGCGTCCCGCTGAACCTGCCGGCCATGTCGCTCGGCGAGACGAACCTCAGGCCGACCGCGATGCTGTGGCGCAACCTGGCCGCCATGGCCACGGAGGAGATGCTGCGCGCCAACCCCGTCGACGGCGTGGTCCTGCTCGGCGGCTGCGACAAGACCATTCCCTCGCTGCTGATGGCCGCCGCCTCCGTCGGCCTGCCCGCCGTCGTCGTACCCGGCGGGCCCATGCTGACCGGGCACTTCCGCGGCGTCCCGCTCGGGTGCGGCACCGACGTCTGGCGGCTCAGCGAGGAGGTGCGGGCGGGCACCCTGTCCCAGGAGGCGTTCCTGCGCTCGGAGTCGGCGATGATCCGCAGCAGGGGCCACTGCAACACGATGGGCACCGCCTCCACGATGGCGTGCCTGGCCGAGGCGCTCGGCATGACCATCCCCGGTACGGCCGGCACCCCCGCGGCCGACAGCAGGCTCCTGGAACGGGCGCACGAGACGGGCCGCCTCGCGGTCGCCATGGTCGCCGCGGACAGGACGCCGAGCCAGGTGATGACCCGCGCCTCGTTCCGCAACGCGATCGTCGCCCTGGCCGCGATCGGCGGCTCGACGAACGCGGTCGTGCACCTGCTGGCCATCGCCGGACGGCTCGGCGTCGACCTCGCGCTGGACGACTTCGACCGCATCGGCGCGGGGGTGCCGCTGCTGGCCGACCTGCAGCCCGCCGGACGCCACCTGATGGACGACCTGTTCAGGGCGGGCGGGCTCCTGGCCGTACTGAAGGAGGTGGCCGACCTGCTCGACCCGTCCGCGATGACGGTGACGGGACGGCCGCTCGTCTCGTACCTGGAAGAGGCGGAGATCTGGGACGAGGCCGTCATCAGACGCCGGTCCTCGCCGCTGCTGCCGGAGGCCGGTATCGCCGTCCTGCGCGGCAACCTCGCGCCGCGCGGCGCGGTCATCAAACCCGCCGCCGCCTCGCCCGAACTCCTCACGCACCGGGGCCGGGCGGTCGTCTTCGACAGCGTCGAGGACCTGCGCGAGCGGCTCGACTCACCGGACCTCGACGTCGACGAGACCAGCGTGCTGATCCTGCGTGGGTGCGGGCCGCGCGGCTACCCCGGCATGCCCGAGGTCGGCAACCTGCCGCTGCCTGCCAAACTGCTGGCCAAGGGGGTGCGGGACATGGTCCGCGTCAGCGACGCCAGGATGAGCGGCACCGCCTACGGCACCGTCGTCCTGCACACCGCGCCCGAGGCGGCCGTCGGCGGGCCGCTGGCGCTGGTGCGCACCGGCGACCCGATCGTGCTCGACGTGCCCGCCAGGCGGCTGGACGTCGACCTCCCGCAGCGGGAGCTGGCCCGGCGGGAGCCGGTCACCACCGGCTTCGCCAACCCGGCCAGGGGGTGGCAGCGGTTGTACATCGACCACGTCCTGCAGGCCGACCAGGGGGCCGACCTCGACTTCCTGGTCGGGTCGAGCGGTCACGAGGTCGGCAGGGAGTCCCACTGAGATCTTTTTCCGTGACCCGCGGTGGGGGCTTCCGGTACGGCGGGCATTGGCGTCAAATGGAGTGATCGGGGCAGTACTCCGCGTGGAGGGGAGCAGCTGTGACGACCGTACGCGAGACCTCGATGCAGCAGGTCAGACGCCGCCGCACGGGCACCGTCATCGCCGCGTGGATGTCGACGACCGACCACAAGGTCATCGGATACCTCTACCTGATCACCTCGTTCGTCTTCTTCATCATCGCCGGCATCATGGCCATGATCATCCGCGCCGAGCTGGCCCAGCCCGGCCTGGAGTTCGTCACCCAGCAGCAGTACAACTCCCTGTTCACCATGCACGGCACGATCATGCTGCTGCTGTTCGCCACCCCGCTGTTCGCCGGGTTCGCCAACGTCATCATGCCGCTGCAGATCGGCGCCCCCGACGTCGCCTTCCCCCGGCTGAACGCCGTGGCGTACTGGCTGTTCCTGTTCGGCGGCATCATCGTGCTGGCCGGGTTCGTCACGCCCGGCGGCGCGGCCGACTTCGGCTGGACCGCCTACACGATGCTGTCGACCGCGACGTACTCGCCGAGCATCGGCGGCGACCTGTGGATCATGGGTCTCGCGCTGTCGGGGCTCGGCACCATCCTCGGCTCGGTCAACTTCATCAGCACGATCATCGGCATGCGCGCGCCCGGCATGACGATGTTCAGGATGCCGCTGTTCACCTGGAACACGCTGCTGACCAGCATGCTCGTGCTGATGGCCTTCCCTGTGCTGGCCGCCGCGCTGCTCGCCCTGGAGGCCGACCGCAAGCTCGGCACCCACATCTTCGCCCCCGAGACCGGTGGCGCGATGCTGTGGCAGCACCTGTTCTGGTTCTTCGGCCATCCCGAGGTCTACATCATCGCGCTGCCGTTCTTCGGCATCATCACCGAGGTCATCCCGGTCTTCAGCCGCAAGCCCATCTTCGGCTACATCGGCCTGGTCGGGGCGACGATCGCCATCGCCGGCCTGTCCATGACCGTGTGGGCCCACCACATGTTCCCGACCGGCCAGGTGCTGCTGCCGTTCTTCTCGTTCATGACCTTCCTCATCGCCATACCCACGGGCGTGAAGTTCTTCAACTGGATCGGCACGATGTGGCGGGGCCACCTGAGCTTCGAGACGCCGATGCTGTTCGCGGTCGGCTTCCTCGTCACGTTCCTGCTCGGCGGCCTGACCGGCGTCATCCTCGCCTCGCCGCCGCTCGATTTCCACATCAGCGACACCTACTTCGTCGTCGCGCACTTCCACTACGTGGTGTTCGGCACGGTCGTGTTCGCGATGTTCTCCGGCTTCTACTTCTGGTGGCCGAAGATGACCGGCCGGATGCTCGACGACCGGCTCGGCAAGGTGCACTTCTGGTCGCTGTTCGTCGGCTTCCACACCACGTTCCTGGTCCAGCACTGGCTGGGCATGCTGGGCCTCCCCCGGCGCTACGCCGACTACAGCGCCGGCGACGGCTTCACCACCCTTAACGTCATCTCGTCGGTGGGCGCCTTCCTGCTCGGGATCTCCACTCTGCCGTTCCTCTACAACATCTGGAAGACCGCGCGCAGGGCGCCCAAGGTGACGGTCGACGACCCCTGGGGGTTCGGCTGCTCGCTCGAATGGGCGACCTCCTGCCCGCCGCCCCGGCACAACTTCGTGAGCATCCCGCAGATCCGCTCCGAACGACCCGCCTTCGACCTGCACTACCCCCGCGTGGCCGCGCAGACCCGCCAGATCGACGAACCCGAACCCGCCCAGATTCCGGCAGAACCCACACAGGAAGGCCACCAGGCGCCCAGGGAAGGCGGGCCCGGCGCCCCCACATGATGTGCCACGCCGTACCGGATCGGGGCTTTGCGAAACGCCCGTCCGGTGCTTACGTGGAAAGCGACGTTTCGCCAATTCAGGGAGATCGGCGATGACCGGTACACGTACTCCCTTCAGCCCGGAGACCGCCCCCTGCGGCAGGAAGACCGGCGGTGAACGGCTGATCGACGACGACGGCTACGGCCTGTTGATCAAGGACCAGTACTTCGACTGCGGATGCCGCAGGATCCGCCACGAGTACCACGACGGCAGCATCCACCTGACCGCGGTCCGCCACGACGGCAAGCCCGTCAGAGAGCAGGACGAACCCGACCACGGGAGCTGACACATGATCGACGTGCTCATTGTCGGGGGAGGCGGGGCCGGGCTGCGGGCGGCGATCGCGGTCGCCGAGACCGACCCCTCGTTGACGGTGGCGGTCGTGTCGAAGGTCTACCCCATGCGCAGCCACACGGTCTCGGCCGAGGGCGGCGCGGCGGCGGTGATCGGCGTCGGCGACACCCTCGACGAGCACGCCTACGACACCATCTCGGGTGGCGACTGGCTGTGCGACCAGGACGCGGTCGAGGCGTTCGTCGCCGAGGCGCCGCGCGAGCTGATCCGGCTGGAGCACTGGGGCTGCCCGTGGAGCAGGGAGGGCGACGGGCGGGTGG
Organism: Nonomuraea sp. NPDC059194; assembly: GCF_042754765.1. Lineage (NCBI taxonomy): Bacteria > Bacillati > Actinomycetota > Actinomycetes > Streptosporangiales > Streptosporangiaceae > Nonomuraea > Nonomuraea sp. NPDC059194. Next base: position 29,958 of record NZ_JBHZBH010000008.1, read on the forward strand.
CGGTCAGGCCGTTCGGCGGCATGAAGCGCATGCGCACCTGGTACGCCGCCGACAAGACCGGCTTCCACCTGCTCCACACCCTCTTCCAGACCACCCTGAAATATCGGGAGATCGCCAGGTACGACGAGTGGTACGTCTCCCAGCTCATCGTCGACGACGGCCGCGTCCACGGCGTCGTCGCCATCGAGATCAGGACGGGCAGGGTCGAGGCCATCGCCGCCAGGACGGTCATCCTGGCCACCGGCGGGTGCGGGCGCGTCTTCCCCTTCACCACCAACGCGGCGATCAAGACGGGCGACGGCATGTCCCTGGCCTACCAGGCCGGCGCGCCGCTGAAGGACATGGAGTTCGTCCAGTACCACCCGACGGGCCTGCCGTTCACCGGCATCCTCATCACCGAGGCGGCCCGCGCGGAGGGCGGCTGGCTCATCAACAAGGACAGCTACCGCTACCTGCAGGACTACGATCTCGGACAGCCCACCGACACGCCGAAGCTGCGCAGCATGGAGCTCGGCCCCCGCGACCGCCTGTCGCAGGCCTTCGTCGCCGAGCAGAACAAGGGCCGCACGGTCGAGACCCCCTACGGCCCCGTCGTCTACCTCGACCTGCGCCACCTCGGCGAGGCGAAGATCGACACGCGGATCCCGTTCGTCAGGGAGCTGTGCAGGAGCTACCAGAACCTCGACCCGGCCACCGACCTGATCCCCGTGCGGCCCGTCGTCCACTACATGATGGGCGGCGTCCACACCGACCTCGACGGGGCGACCCCGATCGCGGGGCTGTTCGCCGCGGGGGAGACGGCGTGCGTGAGCATCAACGGGGCCAACCGGCTCGGCTCCAACTCCCTGCCCGAGATCCTCGTCTTCGGCGCGAGGGCCGGAGTGGCGGCGGCCAGGTTCGCCACAGCGCACCCGGGCGAGGAGGCGCGTGCCGTCCACAGCCAGGGGGAGGACGAGCGGCGGCGGCTGCGGCGCCTGCTGGATGGCGATGACACCGGGCCGAGGATCGCCGACCTGCGCGAGGAGATGCAGCACACGCTGGAGGGCGCGGCGGGCATCTACCGCACCGGCGACACGCTCGCCAAGGCCGTGGAGACGCTGGCGTCGCTGCGCGAACGCGCGACGGACGCGCGGGTCGACGACCACAGCACGACGTTCAACACCGAGCTGATCTCGCTGCTGGAGCTGAACGCGATGCTGGACGTCGCCGAGACGGTCGTGGCGTGCGCGCTCAACAGGACCGAGTCCAGGGGCGCGCACCAGCGGCTCGACTTCCCCGCCCGCGACGACGCGCGGTTCCTGGCCCACTCGCTGGTCCACCGCGCGCCGACCGGCGTCCCTTCGGTCGGCCTGCTGCCCGTCACCCTCACCCGCTGGCCTCCGGGAGAGAGGGTGTACGGCCGTGACTGAGACGCGAGGCCGAAGCGGCGAGACGGAAGGGAGGCCGATGAGCGCCAGGGTGAACGAGGCGGCCGCCGACGGGCAGGGCACGCCGACGATCAGGCTGGAGATCAGCCGCTACCGCCCCGAACAGGACAGCGAGCCCGTCTTCGAGTCCTTCGACGTGCCGATGAGCGAGGACTGGGCGATCCTCGACGGCCTCAACTACGTCAAGGACCAGCTGGACGGCACGCTGTCGTTCCGGTGGTCGTGCCGGATGGGTGTGTGCGGTTCCTGCGGCATGACCGTCAACGGCAGGCCCAGGCTCACCTGCGGCACGTTCCTGTCGGAGTTCGGCGGGGGACCGGTCAGGATCGAGCCGCTCAAGGGCTTCCCCGTCATCCGCGACCTCGTCGTGGAGATCGACGACTTCCTCGCCAAGCTCTCCCACGTGCGGCCGTGGCTGGTCAGGGAGGGCGAGGAACTGCCGCTGACCGCCGAGTACGCCCAGACGCCCGACCAGCTCGAGGCCTACAAGCAGTACTCGATGTGCATCAACTGCCTGCTGTGCTACTCGGCCTGTCCCGTCTACGTGCTCAACCCCGACTTCCTCGGGCCGGCCGCGATCGCGCTGGCCCAGCGCTACAACCTCGACTCGCGCGACCAGGGCGACCGGCTCGACCTGCTCAGCACTGACGAGGGGGTGTGGGGCTGCACGTTCGTGGGCGAGTGCACGAAGGTCTGCCCCAAGCACGTCGACCCCGCCGAGGCGATCCAGCGCTACAAGGTCACCGCGGCCATGCGGTCGGTGCTGCCATGGAGCAGGAGTAGGAGCAGGAGATGACCGCCGGGGCCTACCGGCCGCCCCGCGACCGGGTGTGGTTCCTGCGCTCGCGGGCCTACGCGCTCTTCGTCGCCAGGGAGCTGACCAGCCTCTTCGTCGCCTGGACGATCGCCTACCTGCTGCTGCTGATCGCCGCCGTGACCGGCGGCACGCTCCAGGAGTTCACCGCCCTGGCCGCCCGGCCGTGGATGATCGCGATCAACGTCGTCGCGCTGGCCGCCACCGCCTTCCATACCGTCACCTTCCTCAACCTGGCGCCCAAGGCCACGGTCGTCAGGCTGGACGGCTGGCGGGTGCCCGCCTTCATGATCCAGGGCGGCAACCACACCATGTGGCTGCTGGTCTCCGCCGTCCTGGCCTGGGCGGTGCTGCGATGAGGCGCACGCCCGAGCCGTACCTGTGGCTGCTGTTCAGCGGCGGCGGCGTGGTGGCCGCGCTGCTGCTGCCGGTGCTGGTGCTGCTGTTCGGGGTGCTCATGCCGCTGGGCGTGCTCGACTGGCCGAGCCAGGCCGACCTCGCCGCCCTCCTCGCCCCCCTTCCGGTACGGCTGGCGCTGGTCGCGGTCGTCCTGCTGTGCCTGTTCCACGCCGCCCACCGGATCAGGTTCACCAGCGAGGAGGTCCTCGGCATCGCCAGGTTCGACCTGGTCATCGCGGTCCTGTGTTACGGCGCCGCCCTCGCAGGCGTGGTCGTCGCCGTGCTGCTGCTGTTCTGAGCCTTTTCTGACACCTTTTCTGAGGCACCGCCCGCCGGGGCCGGTGTCGCGGCGGCCCTACCATGTCATCCATGACCGAGCTCCGCAGCAAGGCCGAGCACACCGAGGCCATCCGCAGGGACCGCAGGATCGCCGTGGTGATCAACACGCGTTCCCGGCGTGGCCGCCGCCACTACTTCGAGGTGCTGGACCAGATCCACGCCCTGGGCTTCGAGCCTTTGGCGGAGTACTCCGTCGTCAACCCCAAGCGGCTGCGCGCCCACCTCGACAGGGCGCTGGAGACCAAGCCCGACCTGCTCGTCGTCGGCGGCGGCGACGGCACGCTGTCGTCGGCCGTGCGCCACGTCGCGCACCGCGACGTCGCCCTGGGCGTGCTGCCGCTCGGCACCACCAACAACTTCGCCCGCAGCCTCGGCCTGCCGCTCGACCTGGCCGGAGCCATCCGCGTCTTCGACACCGGCAAGGTCGCCGACATCGACCTGGGCATGGCCGAGGACCGGCCGTTCGCCAACCTGGCCAGCTTCGGCGTCTCCGTCGAGGTCGCCGGCACGGTCAAGCCGTGGCTCAAGCGCATCCTCGGCCGCCCCGCCTACCCGCTGACCGCCCTGACGATCATCCCGGGGCACAAGCCCTTCCGCGCCATCCTCACCGTCGACGGCAAGCGCCACGAACTGCTCACCGACCAGCTCAACATCGCCAACGGCCGCTTCCACGGCGGCTGGCAGGTCGCCCGCGACATCAGCATCGACAACGGCATGCTGGTGGCCTACCAGCTCGGCTCCGGCAAGAAGCTGCGCCTGCTCGGCGAGACCCTGGCCCGCGCCATCACCGGCAGGTGGCGGAACCTCGCGGGCGGGCCGTTCCTGATGGGCCGCGAGATGCTGCTGGAGACCGAGCCGGCGATGGCGGCCGACGTCGACGGCGAGGTACGGCTGCGCACCCCGATCAGGCTCCGCGTCGTGCCCAACGGGCTGCGGGTGATGGTGCCGTCAGATTTCCACGACAGCTGCGACAGCTGAGCGCCGGTACCAGTCGAAGGTGCGGCGCACGCCCTCCTCCAGGGACACGCGGGGCTCGAACCCCGTCAGCCGCCGCAGCAGCGACAGGTCGGGGCAGCGGCGGGCCACCGAGCCGGCGGGGGCCGGGACCGGGTCGATGACCGGGTCCCTGCCCGCGACACTGCCCCCGACACTGCCCGCGATCCGCAGGACGAGCTTGGCCAGGTCGGCGATGTTCGTCTCCTCCGTGTCGTCGCCGATGTGCACGATCCGGCCGAACGCCGCGGGCGTGGCCATCAGCCGCACCATCGCCTCCACCGCGTCGTCGACGTAGCAGAAGGCGCGGCTCTGCTCACTGCCGTACAGCGTGAACGGGTTCTCACCGCGCATGGCGCGCAGGGAGAGCTCAGGGATCACGTGGTCGGCGCCCATCCTGGGCCCGTACACGTTGTGGAAGCGGCCCACGACGGCGTGCGCGCCGTGCAGGACTGCCGCCTCGCCGTGCAGCTTGCTGATCGCATAGGAGAAGCGCGGCGAAGCCACGTCCTCGATCACCAGCGGGACACTCTCGGGAGTGGGCACGGGCACGAGCCCCGCGCTGACGCCGCCCGCGTACGCCTCACTGGTGGAGGCGAAGAACAGCGGCTCGTCCCGCTCGATCCAGTCGAGCAGGTGCATGAGGGCCAGCGTGTTGACGCGCAGCACCCGCGAGGGGTCGCGCTCGACGTTGCGGACGCCGACGACGGCGGCCAGCATGAAGATCTGGTCCCAGCCGTGCTCCAGCGCCCGGTAGGTGCGCGGGTCGGTCAGGTCGCCGTCGCGCACGTCCAGCGGCATCCCCTCCAGATCCCGGTCGCGCCTGCCCCGGGAGAAGTCGTCGACGACGGTGACGGCGTGGCCGTCGGCCAGCAGCCGCCTGGCCAGGTGGAGCCCGATGAAGCCGGCGCCGCCGAGCAGAAGGGTTCTCATCGCGTGTATCCGATCCCCGCGTAGCGGATGCCGCGACCGGTGATCCGGTCGGCGTCGAGGATGCGCCAGGAGTCGAACAGCACCCTGATCGGGGTGTCGCCGACCTCCATGCCCCGGTAGTCGGGGTGGTCGTTGACGATCAGCATGGCGTCGGCCTCGGCGAAGGCCTTGTCGAGGCTGACGGGCCGCCCGCCGTACCTGGTGATGACCTCGTCGCTCACCAGCGGGTCGTGGCCGAGGACGGTGAGCCCGGCCCGCGTGAAGATCGGCACCATGTCCTCGACGGGTGTGCCGCGCATGTCGTCGGTGGCGGGCCAGCCCTTGTAGGCCCAGCCGAGCACCGCCAGCGTGCGGCCGTCCGTCTCGCCGAAGGTCTCCCTGACCAGGGCGACCAGGCGTTCGGCGACGTGCGACGGCAGGCGTTCGTTGAGCGCGCGGGCGTGGCCGACCAGGGAGGTCGTGGCGCAGGACTGCATGAGGTAGGGGTCCTTGGTCAGGCAGCCGCCGCCGACGTAGCCGGGCTTGGCCAGGTCGGGGCGGGGGTAGTCGAGGTTGGCCGCGTGGATGACCTCCAGCGGGTCGAGCCGGTGCTGCTCGGCGATGAGGGCGAGCTCGTTGCCGTAGGCGTAGATCAGGTCGGTGTGGCAGTTGTTGGCGAGTTTGACCATCTCGGCCGCCTCCAGGCTGGAGACGGGGACGATCTGGTCGGCCAGCCCCTCGAACAGCGCGATGCCCGCCTCCAGGCTGTCCTGGTCGAGCCCGCCGATCACCTGGGGCAGCTCCACCAGCTCGCGCAGCGCCTGCCCTTGGATGGTCCGTTCGGGCGCCATCACCAGCCGGGTGCCCTCGGCCAGCCGGGGCAGCACGACGGCGCGGCTGGTGCCGATCGGGACCGTGGAGCGCACCACGACAAGCCGCTGCCGCCCGCACGCCTGCGCCGCGGCGGCCAGGTGGTCCAGGCGGGGCGTGCCCGTGCTGAGGTCGACGGGGGTGGAGACGCACAGGATCACCGCGTCCAGCGGCCGGTCCGGCAGCACGGCGCTGATATGGACGCGGGTGCCGAGGTGCTCGTCGAAGACCTCCTGCACCCCCGGCTCGAACACGTGGACCCGTCCGTGGGACAGCTCCTCGACCACGGTGGGGTTGGCGTCCACGCCGTGGACCACGAACCCCTTGCGGGCCAGCGCGGCGGTGAGCGTCAGGCCCACGTATCCCATGCCGACAACGCCGACGGTCTGCGGCATCGTCACTCCTTTCCTTCACAGGGTGGACTCACCACGTCCAGGTCGACCGTGGTGACGTTGCCCGCGAACCCGTGCCTGCGATAGGCCTGGCAGGCGGCACGGCGGTTGGCGGGGGTGGTGGCGTAGTCGGTGGCCAGGACGGCCTTGCCCCTGGCGCGCAGCGCGGCGGCCCCGGCGAGGTTCTCCGCGCACCAGTCCTCGGCGCACTTGGTGTCCGTGGCTATGAAGAACAGCTCCTCCATGCCGATGCCGTCGATCGCACCGACGTAGCCGGGGTGGTGGCGCAGCTCGGGCGAGTTCTGCGGCACGATCAGGAAGCCGGGCCTGGCCGCCTTGGCGTAGGCGCTGATCCGGACGATCAGGTCGGTCATCTTCCTGCCGAGGCTGTGGCGGGTCTCTCCCGGCACGCGGGCCAGGTCGATCTCCTCGTACGCCAGCGGCGTGTCAAGGTAGACCCCGTCGAACCCGGCCTTCACCGCCTGATCAACCCTGGGCCTGATGACCCGCTCCCACCACCACGGATCCCAATATTTGACGAAATGCTCGTCGGGCCAGTCGGGCCACACGTTCAGCTTCAGCTCGGGGGGCAGGCTCGCGTACTCCGTCCTGAACTCCTCCATCGAGCCGATCTCGAAGTAGGCGAGCACCTTCTTGCCGCTCTCCCGCACCGCGGCGATCTCGGCGGCGGTGAAGTAGCCGGGCACGGTGGCATCACGAGAGAGGTCGACGATGGCCAGCTCGTGCGGCCCGGCGGCGACCGTGTCCAGCCTGCCGTCCGGATATCCGGTCAGCGCGTAGGTGAACGAGGTGACCCCGGCCAGCCCCTGCGTGCCGGAGGCGGGCAAGCAGCCGGTCGTCGCCACCAGCAGGGCGAAGGCGGCGACAGCTGGTCTCACCTCTCCTCCGCCGGGCCGCCCACCGGGCCTTCTACCGGGCCTTCTATCATGGCCGCGACCGACTCGGCCAGGCCGTGGACGGGCCGCCAGCCGAGCACCTTGCCGGCGCGCGTGATGTCGGCCCGGCTCCACGGCGCCGCCCCCGACCGGTCCGAGCCCGCCGCGACCTCGTGGATCCCGCCGGTGAAGCCCATCGCGGCGGCCAGCAGCCGCACGGCCTCGCGTACGGTCACCGCCCGTCCCGACCCCACGTTGAACACCCGCTCCCCGCCCAGGTCGGCGCCCAGGTCGGCGCCCAGGTCGGCGAACGTCGCGGCCACCACGGCAGCGGCGACGTCACGCACGTCGACGAAGTCGCGCACGGCGTCCAGCGGCCCCAGCGTGATGTCGTCCCCGCCCTCTTGTCTGGCCGCGCGCAGCAGGCGGGCCGCCCGTCCCAGCACGTTCGTCTGGGAGAGGCCGGGCCCCACCGGGTTGAAGACGCGCAGCGACACACCGTCCACCGCTCCCGAGGTGACCAGGCCCGTGCCCGCCAGGTGGCTCACCCCGTAGGCGGTGACCGGCCTGGCCTCGTCCTCCTCGCGTGCGGACCGCCCGTACGGCGTGGGCCCGTACTCGGCCGCCGAGCCGAGCCGTACCAGCCTGGCGGAGGGCACGACCGCGCCCATCGCCTCCACGAGCATCGCCACCACCCCGGCGTTGCCGCGCAGCAGCTCGTCGGGCCCGCCCGTCATCCGCCCCATGCAATTCAGCACGGCGCCGGGCCGTACCGACGACAGCAGCTCCGCGACGGCCGGAACGTCGGCGGTGAGCAGGTCGAGCCGGGCCCGCCCCGCGCAGACCACCTCCCCGACCCTCGGGTCGTGCTCCAGCAGGACCCGCACCTGGCGGCCGAGGAACCCCGAGGCGCCCAGCAGCAGCACCCTCACCGCGCCCGCTCCGGCTCCGGCAGCAGCAGCGGCCTGATCTCCTCGAAGCGGGCGTTGGCCTCGTCGTAGTCGTCGGGGCGGCCGATGTCGAGCCAGTAGCCGTCGAACTCGAAGACCGCGGGCGGCCGCTGGTGTGCCAGCAGGTCGAGCACCAGGTCGTCGAAGCCGAAAGACATCCCCGCGGGGTAGCCCTCGATGCAGCCGCGTGACAGGGCGTAGACGCCCATGCTGACCAGGTAGCTGAGCAGCGGCTTCTCCCTGAAGCCCGTTATGTGCCCGCCCGCGGCCTCCAGCACCCCGAAGTCGATCTTGACGACGCGCGGGGCCGTGGCCACCGTCAGCGGCGCCGCGGACAGGGTGTGGTGGCGCAGCAGGTCGGCGTAGTTCAGGGTGGTCAGCACGTCGCCGTTCATGACCAGGAAGTGCTCGGGCAGCCGGTCCCTGATCGAGAACAGCGGCCCGATCGTCGACAGCGGCGAGGCCTCCTCGGTGTAGTCGACGGCGAGGTCCCATCTGCTGCCGTCCCCGACGAAGGCCCTGATCAGCGGCGACAGGTGGCCGACGGCCAGCGTGACGCCGGTGAACCCCTGCGCGGCGAGCTGGCGCAGGATGATGTCGAGGATCGCGTACTCCTCGCCGATCGGCACCAGCGGCTTGGGCAGCGCCGAGGTGTACGGCCGCAGCCGCACCCCCTTGCCACCGGCCAATATGACGACGTGCATGGACATCCCTTTCACGTGGAACAGGCGTGCACAGAGTGTGGTGACGGTGAGTTTCACTTCGGTTCCTCGGCGATTTCTCCCGCCGAGCTACGCTCGGTGCCCGTGGGGTTCAGCGGTGCGGAGGACAGGTGGCGCGACGGCCTTGTCGGGCTGCGCAACGTCGTGCGGCAGGAGGTGGTGTCCAGGCAGCTCGACGCGCACCTGCCCGGCGAGCGCGCCACGGTGCTCGACGCGGGCTGCGGCCAGGGCACGCAGGCGCTGCGCCTGGCCGAACGCGGCCACGACGTCACCGGCGTCGACGCCTCACGCGACCTGCTCGACCTGCTGCCGCCAGGGCGGATCAGGGCCGTCCACGCCGACCTCGCCGAGCTGTCGTCGCTGTTCGAGCCCGCCTCGTTCGACGTGGTGCTCTGCCACGGAGTGCTGATGTACTTCGACGACCCCGGGTCGCTGCTCACCGACCTGGCCCGGCTGGTCAGGCCGGGCGGGCTGCTGTCGCTGCTGGTGCGCAACGGCGACGCGCTGGCCATGCGTCCTGGCCTGGCGGGCGACTGGCGGGCCGCCCGCGAGGCGTTCACCGCCGACGGCTACACCAACAGGCTGGGCGTGCGCGCGCGGGCCGACCGCCGCGCCGATCTCACCGCGGCGATGTCGGCGCGGGGCCTGGAGGTCGTCCAGTGGTACGGCGTGCGCGTCTTCACCGACACCTGCCCCGATCTCGCCGGTCCGCCCGGCGACCTTGACGCGCTGCTCGAGTGTGAGGAGGTCGCGGGCCGTACCGACCCCTACAGAGGAGTGGCCGCGCTGACACACCTCATCGGTGGTAGACAGGAAGCATGAAACGTCCCGGCTCATGGTGCGAAACACCGCGCCCGCCCCAGCCGTGGTGCGAGCGTCCCGCGCCTGCCGCCCCGTGGTGCGAGGTGCCGAAGTCCTCGGTGCTCGGGGTGCTCGACGCGCTGCTGAAGGTCGCCAAGCGCTGAGGTTTCCCCGTCGCGGTGCGGGTAGTCGCCATACGGCGTCCGGAATCGTGACCGGCGCATTACTCCTGTTTGCCGCCATTCTTGGTCTGATCGGTAGAAACCAGGTCAAACAGGCGAAGCCGCCGATCCCGGAAGCGGCGATCGTGACGTGGTGAAAGAGAGGGCACGACGATGACCGAGTCCGATCCGGGCTTCAGCGAGGCGCACGCGGGCGACGTGGGCGCGCGCAGGGCCACGGTGGGCATGCCCACCGACCACGAGTCCATCAACGTCCCGCCGACCAGGGAGGGTGCGGTCGAGAACGCGGAGGCCGCGGCGGAGGCGCGCAGGCCGCACGAGGAGTTCGTGCCCGAGGGTCCCATTCCCGACGATCGGGCCATGGCCGAGGCGAGCGCGAGCGCGCACGACAGTGAGACCCCCCTGGGCAAGCGGGTGGCCGGCTGGCCGGGAGAGGGGAACGCCAGCGGCAATCCCGGCACCCCTGTCGGGGCCGCAGTCAACGAGACCAGCGTCAGAGGCGCGCAGGCCGGGCACCGGCCGAAACTGCTCATCGCGGCGGCGGGAGCCGTGGCGCTGCTCATCGCCCGCCGCCTGATGAAGCGGGGCAGGAAGTAGGCATGCGCCGAGCGCCCCGTCGAGGCCGGACCCGACGCGGTTGCGAGACGGCCGCCGGGGCCCGATACGCTGCCGCGGTGATTCGTCGTGCGGCGGTGGCCGTGATCCTGGCGCTCGGCCTGACCGGATGTGGTGGCGGTGGCGCGGTCAGCGACCTCGGCGAGGTCGTCGAGGGCGCTCCGGGGGCGACCACCGCGGTCGAGGTGGCCAAGGGGCAGCGGTTCTCGGTCTCGCTGTCGGACGGCGAGTGGGACCTGAAGCAGGTGCCCGACGCCAAGGTGGCCTCCTTCATCAGCGAGGAGCACGCCGACGGCCGCTCCTACTTCGTCTTCAACGCCAAGCATCCGGGCAGCACCCGCGTGGAGATCACCGGTCGGGGAGAGGCGATCTTCACGATCACCGTGCAGTAGGGTGCCGCGCATGAGCGATCTCCGAGAGTTCATGCGGGTGCGGGCCAGCGCCGACGGGGCGGAGACGGTGACCTGGTGGACCGGCGACGTCTACGCCTACCTCCTCGACGACGGGCCGCGCCACCTGTTCGGCTTCGAGGGCGTCAACGTGGCCAGGGCGGTGGAGAGCGACGGCGGCTGGGAGCTGCTGACCAGGGAGGCCGCCGCCTACCTCGACCCCGCCTCGCGCGACCCCCTCGACACGTGGGACAACCCGTTCACCGGGCGGCGGGTCGACGTCCAGCACGTCTACAACGACCCCGTCAACCAGCGGCTGCGCGGCTTCACCGTGCCGACCACCAGGCTGGGCGGCACGGTCGTGTTCAACACCGACATCCTGCTGGCCTACCCCTCGCCGCTGAAGGTGGCCGACCACCCCGGCAACTCCTTCAGCGACACCTACCGGGCGATGGAGCTGTTCCAGTTCTTCGCCCCAGCCGCCGACCTGGACGGCGAGGCCCCCTCGGTGCCGAACACGCTGTCGTGGTGCAGGGTCTCACCATGGCTGCCGTGGATGGAGATGGCCCAGCGGCCCGGCGCGCTGGTCTACCACTGCAGGGGCGCCAAGGTCGGCGAGGTGCCTGGCAACCTGGAGGCGTTCTTCGGGCCGATGAGCGCGCCGACCGAGTGGAGCGCCCCCAACCAGTCGAGCTGGACGACGTTCGTTGACCGAAGAAAGTTCTAATCGTAGATTGCCCAGGTGACGGTGCACCAACCCGGCCTGGGCCGGTACTACGAGGACTTCGTCGTCGGCGACGTCTACCAGCATCCGCTCGGCCGCACGATCAGCGAGGCCGACAACACCTGGTTCACGCTGCTGACGATGAACACCAACCAGAACCACTTCAACGCGCACTTCGCCGCGGGCGCCCCGGCCGGGAAGGTCATCGTGAACTCCGGCCTGTCCGTGGCGATCGTGCTCGGCCTCTCGGTGATCGACGTCAGCCAGACCGCGATGATGAACCTCGGCTGGGAGGAGATCAGGCTCACCCACCCGGTGTTCATCGGCGACACCCTCTACGCCGAGTCGAAGGTGCTGGACAAGCGCGAGTCGAAGTCGCGCCCCTACGCGGGCATCGTCACCTGCGCCACCCGCGGCCTCAACCAGGACGGCGACGAGGTCATGTCATGGCGGCGGACCGTCATGGTCTACAAGCGGGACGCGCCGCACGACAAGGGCTACTTCCCGACCGCGAAGAACGGACCCATGTGATGGACTTCGAGCTCGACGAGGACCAGCAGCTGTTCCGCGCCACCCTGAGAGAGTTCGTCGACAAGGAGATCGTGCCCGTCGCCGCCGAATGGGAGCGCTCCGGCCGCTACCCGGCGGAGATCGTCGAGCGGTTCAGGGAGCTCGGCCTGTTCGGCATGACGATCCCCGCCCGCTACGGAGGGCTCGACCTCGACCGCGTCTCCTATGCGCTGGTCTTCGAGGAGATCGCGCGCGGCTGGATGGGCGTGGCGGGCGTGCTCGGCTCCCACTCGCTGTCGACGTGGATGATCGACCGGTACGGCACGCAGGACCAGAAGGACCGCTACCTGCCCGGCCTGGCCAGCGGCGCCCGCCGTACCGGGATCGCGTTGACGGAGCCGGGGGCCGGCACCGACCTGCAGGGGATCACCACCCGCGCGGTCCGCGACGGCGACCACTACGTGATCAACGGCGCCAAGACGTGGATCACCAACGCCCGCCACGCCGACCCGATGCCCGTCCTGGTGAAGACCTCGGTGCAGACGCCCGCCCACAAGGGCATGTCGATGCTGCTGGTCGAGGCGGGCACGCCCGGCTACACAGTCAGCCGCGACCTGCCCAAGCTCGGCTACAAGGGCACCGAGACCTGTGAGATCACCCTGCAGGACGTGCGCGTGCACCAGGACCAGCTGCTCGGCGGCGTCGAGGGGCGCGGCATGCAGCAGGCGCTGTCGGCGCTGGAGCTCGGCAGGGTCAACATCGCCGCCCGCGCGGTCGGCGTCGCCCAGTGCGCCTTCGACGCCGCGCTCGCCTACGCGGGGCAGCGGGAGGCCTTCGGCAGGCCGATCGGCGACTTCCAGGCCATCCAGCTCAAGCTCGCCGACATGGCCACCGACATCCAGGCGGCCAGGCTGATGACCTACTGGGCGGCCGCCAGCTCGGGGAAGGCCGAGGCCGCGATGGCCAAGTACTTCGCCTCCGAGGTGGCCCTGCGGGTGACGATGGAGGCGATGCGCGTGCACGGCGGGTACGGCTACTCGCAGGAGTTCGTCCTCGAACGCCTCTACCGCGACGCCCCGCTGATGGCGATCGGCGAGGGCACCAACGACGTGCAGCGCATGGTGATCGCGCGGGAGCTGCTGAAGGGAACGGTTAGGGTCGGCTGGTGAGCTGTCCGTTCTGCGAGATCGTCGCGGGGGAGCGGGCCGCCTTCGTCGTCTCCTCCGACGAGGTGGCGGTCTCCTTCCTCGACGCCAGGCCGGTCTTCAAGGGCCACCTGCTGGTCGTGCCGCGCGAGCACGTGGAGACGCTGACCGACCTGCCCGACGTGGGGCCCTTCTTCGAGCGCGTCCAGCACCTGGCGGGCGCGGTCGAGAAGGGGCTGGAGGCGGCCGGCACGTTCGTGGCGATGAACAACCGCGTCAGCCAGAGCGTCCCGCACCTGCACGTCCACATCGTGCCGCGCAACAGGCAGGACGGCCTGCGCGGCTTCTTCTGGCCGCGCGTGAAGTACGCCTCCGACGAGGAGGCCGAGTCCTACGCCGCCGCCATCAGGCGAACCAGCTGAGCGACTGCCCGTGCGGGCCCGCGTAGGCCAGCGGCCTGCCGTCCAGGACCAGCACCATCACCGCCCTGCCGGAGGGCGGCGGCTGCGGCATGCGCGCCCACGGCATCCGGGCCGGCCCCTCGTTGGCCAGCCAGTGGCACGGCAGCCCGCGCACGGTCGTGGCGAACCGCTCCCGCTCGGCCTGGCTCAGGTACGGCATGACCGCGGTGTGGTAGACGACGACCGTGGCCCCCTGCGGCGCGGCCGCCACCAGCTCCTCGACGGTGTCGTTGAGGTCGCCGCGCACCAGCGGGGGCGGCTCCCGTTCGGCGACGGCGATCGCCCGCTCCAGGTGGGCCAGCCGTTCGGGCTGCCATGGCCAGATCAGCGCCCGCAGCCAGGCCACCGTGTCGGGATCGCGCACGTCGAGCGGGTTGAGGTCGACACCGGCCCGCCAGACCACCTCGGGCGTCCGGCCGGGCAGCGGCGCGGGCCCGTCGACCGCGCACGTGAACGCGCCCTCGGGTGGGCCCACCAGGTGCTCGCGCCCGCCGGGCAGGGTGTAGCGGTAGCCGTACCGGTCGGGGTAGAGGCACAGCCCGGCCGACGCGCCCACCTCGACCAGCGCGAGCGGGCCGTCCAGCAGGCCGAGCGCGGGCAGCAGCACGGCGCACCTGGCCGCCTCGTTGGTCTGCGTGGAGCGGGCCAGCATGGTCGCGCGCACCTCGGGCCAGCGTCCGGCGACGAACGCCGCGAACGCGGGATAGGAGGCGGTGGGGCCGCCCAGATAGCGGACGGCGGCGAACAGCAGGTTGGGCTGTTGCTTGGCCTCGGGCAGCGCGGCGATGCGCCCCAGCATGGTGGTGTCGCGGGTGATCCCCTCGGTGAGCGGACGGTACCCGATCGCCTCCACCTGCCCGAACAGCTCGTAGCGGCGCGCGAGATCGTCCACACCGTGCAGCATAGAGGTAGGCTCCGGCCGTGGAACCCGTGGTCGTCGTCCTGCTGCTGGCCCTGCTCGTGGGCGGCCCCGCCCTCGTGCTGTGGCGGGTGCTGCGCGGCCGCCGCGAGTTCGGCTCGGGCCCGGCCGCGCGGGCCACGTTCGAGACCCTCCACACCGCCTCGCTGGCCGCGCCGCCACTGCGCGCGGGCCTGTCGGAGGACGGCGCGCAGAAGGCCTCCAGGCACCTGCGCGAGCTGCTCGGCTCGCCCGCCATCGCCATCACCGACGGCGAGCGGCTGCTGGTCTACGACGGCGCGGGCGAGCACCACGCGGCCGAGGCGTTCGCCCACGCGGCCGAGACGCTCAAGGACGGCCGCACCCAGGTGCTCAACCTCGACTGCGAGCTGCTCGAATGCCCGATCAGGCACGCGGTGGTCGTGCCGCTCACCACCGACGACAGGGTGGTCGGCTCGCTGACCGCCTACGGCGAGCACACCTCGGCGGGGCTGGTGCGCGCCACCCAGGAGGTCGCCCGCTGGGTCGACTCCCAGCTGGAGCTGGCCGACCTCGACCGCAGCCGCACCCTGCTGATGGAGGCGGAGGTGCGCGCCCTGCGCGCGCAGATCTCCCCCCACTTCATCTACAACTCGCTCACCACGATCGCCAGCTTCGTCCGCACCGACCCCGAGCGCGCCCGCGAGCTGCTGCTGGAGTTCGCCGACTTCACCCGCTACAGCTTCCGCAGGCACGGCGACTTCACCACCCTGGCCGAGGAGCTGCGCTCCATCGACCGCTATCTCATCCTCGAACGCGCCCGCTTCGGCGACCACCTGCGCGTCACGCTGCGCATCGCCCCCGAGGTGCTGCCCGTCGCCGTGCCGTTCCTGTGCCTGCAACCGCTGGTCGAGAACGCCGTACGACACGGTCTCGAATCCAAGAACGGCGTCGGCCGCATCACGATCCTCGCCGAGGACGCGGGCGCCGAATGCCGCATCAGCGTCGAGGACGACGGCCTCGGCATGGACCCCGAGCGCCTGCGCCGCCTGCTGGCCGGAGACGTCTCGGCCGACAGCGGCGTCGGCCTGGCCAACGTCGACGAGCGGCTGCGCCAGGTCTACGGTGACGAGTACGGCATCGTCGTCGAGACGGCCGAGGGCGCGGGCACCAAGGTCAATGTCAGGGTCCCGAAGTACCACCCCGGCGTCTCGGCCCGCTGAGCGGGCCCTGCGAATTCGCGAGCCTGTGACCGGGCCGTGACAGGCTTGACGCCTGATGTCTGTTTCATCACTCTCAACTGATGGGAGGGAGAGCTGTGAACGGGCTGCGGGTGCTGGCGGTCGACGACGAGCTTCCCGCCCTCGAAGACCTGTCCTACCTGCTGCGGGCCGACCCGCGGATCGGCGAGGTGGCCACGGCGCGCGACGGGGCGGCGGCGCTGCGGCTGCTCGACCGGGCCATCGCCGAGGGCAGGCCGATCGACGCGGTCTTCCTCGACATCAGGATGCGCGGGCTCGACGGGGTGGTGCTGGGCAGGCTGCTGTCGCAGTTCGCCAACCCGCCGCGGGTCGTCTTCGTGACGGCCTACGAGGAACACGCGGTCGACGCCTTCGAGATCAAGGCCGAGGACTACCTGCTCAAGCCGGTGCGTCCCGAACGGCTCGCCGAGGCGATCAGGCGGGTGTGCGTCTCGGCCGACGTGCCGGTCGAGAGCGCGGAGTCCGACACCATCCCGGTCGAGCTGGGCGGCGTGACCCGCTTCGTCTCCACCGCCGACGTGATCTACGTGGAGGCGCAGGGCGACTACGCGCGCCTGCACACCTCCACCGGCAGCCACCTGGTGCGCATCCCGCTGGCCACGCTGGAGGAGCGGTGGGCCTCCTCGGGTTTCGTCCGCGTCCACCGCAGCCACCTGGTCGCCGTCAAGCACATCGAGGAGCTGCACATCGATTCGGGCCGGTGCACGGTCAGGGTCGGCGACACCGAGATCCCGGTCAGCCGCCGTCACACGCGCGAGCTGCGCGACCTGCTGCTGCGGAAGGCGAAGCGATGAAGGGCCGCGTCACCGTCACCAGCCCGCGCACCGCCGCCGCCCGCCGTCGGCGCTACACGGCCGGCAGGGAGATCGACGAGCAGACGCGCTTGGGCGAGGTCTACATGCGCTCGCTGCTGCGCACCCAGTTCCGGCTGGCGCTGTTCGTGTGCACGGTGCTGGCCTGCGTCGTGCTCGGCCTCCCGCTGCTGTTCCTGCTCGTGCCCGAGCTGCGCTCGGCCGACCTGGCGGGCGTGCCGCTGCCGTGGGCGGTGCTGGCGGGGCTGATCTACCCGCTGTTCGTCGCAGGGGCGTGGCTCTACGTACGGCAGGCCGAACGCAACGAGCGCCACTTCGCCGACCTGGTCGAACGCCAATGAGCGAGCTTGCGAGCGAATCAATCAACACTGCAGCCTGGCTCACAGGCCCGACGAAGGAGGGGCTGTGAGCCTGGCCGCCATCGGCCTGGTGGTGCTCGCGGCGATCCTGATCGGGGCGTTCGGGCTGCGCCTGTCGCGCACCACCTCCGACTTCTACGTCGCCTCCCGCACCGTCACCCCGCTGTGGAACGCCTCGGCCATCGGCGGCGAGTATCTGTCGGCCGCCTCCTTCCTCGGCATCGCAGGACTCATCCTCGCCCACGGCGCCGACATGCTGTGGCTGCCCGTCGGCTGGACCGGCGGCTACCTCGTCCTGCTCGTGCTGGTCTCGGCGCCGCTGCGCCGCTCGGGCGCCTACACGCTGCCCGACTTCGCCGAGTCCAGGCTGGAGTCGATGGCCGTGCGCAGGACCGCCAGCGTGCTGGTCGTGCTCCTCGGCTGGCTCTACCTGATGCCGCAGTTCCAGAGCGCGGGCATCGTGCTGCGCGCGATCACCGGCGCGCCCGACTGGGTCGGCGGGCTGCTGGTGGCGGTGGTCGTGGCGGTGAACGTGCTGTCGGGCGGGATGCGGTCGATCACCTTCGTCCAGGCCTTCCAGTACTGGATCAAACTGACCGCTCTGGCGCTCCCGCTGGTGTTCCTGCTGATGGCCTGGCGCTCGGGCGGCTCACCCGGGCTGTCGGAGCACGACCTGGTCCACTGGCAGCGGCCGCTGGCCAGCACGAAGGAGTACGGGCTCTACTCCACCTACTCGCTGATCCTGGCGACGTTCCTCGGCACGATGGGGCTGCCGCACGTGCTGGTGCGCTTCTACACCAACCCGGACGGGCGGGCGGCGCGCCGTACGACGCTGGTGGTGCTGTCGCTGCTGGGCGCCTTCTACCTGCTGCCGGCGATGTACGGCTGGCTGGGCCGGATCTACACACCCGACCTGGTCGGCACGGACGCGGTGGTGCTGACGCTGCCCGCGCGGGTGATCGGCGGCACGCTCGGCGACGTGCTCACCGCGCTGGTGACCGCGGGCGCGTTCGCGGCGTTCCTGTCGACGTCCTCGGGGCTGACGGTGTCGGTGGCGGGCGTGATCGCGCAGGACCTGCTGGGCGGCGGCGCGGTGCGCGCCTTCCGCGCGGCGACGCTGATGGCCGTGGCCGTACCGCTGGGTCTGGCGGTGTGGGCCAGGGCGCTGCCGGTCGCCGACGTGGTCGGGCTCGCCTTCGCCGTCGCGGCCTCCTCCTTCTGCCCCCTGCTGGTGCTGGGCATCTGGTGGCGCAGGCTGTCGTCGACGGGCGCGCTGGCGGGGCTGCTGGTGGGCGGCGGCCTGGCGTGCGCGGCGGTGATGGCGCAGATCACCGGCGGCCCCTACGCAGGGCTCGTCGGCGCGCTGCTGGCCCAGCCCGCGGCGTGGACGGTGCCGATCGCGTTCGCGGTCATGATCGTCGTGTCGTTCCTCACCCCGCACCGCGTGCCCGCGGGTGTGGCCCGCACCATGGTGCGCCTGCACACGCCCGAGACGCTCAACCTCGACCGCGGCGACTGGCGGCCCCGCTCGTCGTGACGGGCACAAACGGCCGACCGTTCAACCCGCAAATCAGACCTTTCACCGCAAGCCCGCTTCTATTGGTCGCCATGGCGTGGCGGCTCGCCGAACGAGCGGACTCACCCCCTCCACGGCGGGTACCTTCCCCTCTTACCTTGTGCGTGATCCGCATCACACCCTGGAGGGCGTTGAGCCGTGACTACCAGAGAACATGACACATCTGTCTACGAACAGGTGCAGGCCAGCAGTGAGTTCCAGGAGCTGAAGCGGCGCTTCAGGGCGTGGACCTTCCCCATGACCGTGGCGTTCCTGGCCTGGTACCTGCTGTACGTGGTGCTGTCGGCCTGGGCACGCGACTTCATGGGCACCAAGCTCTTCGGCAACATCAACGTCGCGCTGATCTTCGGGCTGCTGCAGTTCGTCTCGACCTTCTGGATCGCGTGGGCCTACGCCAGGCACGCGGAGAGGAAGCTCGACCCCATCGCCGACAAGCTGCGCCACGAAGTCGAGGAGAAGGCCCAGTGAACCTCTCCGCGACCCTCTTCCTCATCTTCGTCCTTGTCACGCTCGGCATCACCTTCTGGGCCAGCCGCCAGACGAAGACCGCCGCCGACTACTACGCCGGCGGGCGCTCCTTCACCGGCTTCCAGAACGGCCTGGCCATCGGCGGCGACTACATGTCGGCGGCCTCGTTCCTCGGCATCGCGGGCATCATCGCGCTGTCCGGCTACGACGGCTTCCTCTACTCCATCGGCTTCCTGGTGGCGTGGCTGGTCGCGCTGCTGCTGGTGGCCGAGCTCATGCGCAACTCCGGCAAGTTCACCATGGCCGACGTGCTGGCCTTCAGGATGAGCCCCCGCCCGGTGCGCACCGCGGCCGGCGTCTCCACGATCGTGGTCAGCATCTTCTACCTGCTGGCCCAGATGGTGGGCGCGGGCGCGCTGGTCGGCCTGCTGCTCGACATCCACTCGGCCGAGGGCAAGGTCTGGACGATCATCGGCGTCGGCATCCTGATGATCATCTACGTGGTGGTCGGCGGCATGAAGGGCACCACCTGGGTCCAGATCGTCAAGGCCGTCCTGCTGATGGGCGGCGCGGCCCTGGTCACGCTGCTGGTGCTCGGCAAGTTCGGCTTCAACCTGTCGGGACTGCTCGGCGACGCCGCCGCGCAGAGCAGCAAGGGCGACGCCTTCCTGAACGGCGGCGGCAAGTACGCCACCGAGGCCCAGGGCCTGACCGGCAAGATCGACCTGATCAGCCTCGGCCTCGCGCTGGTGCTCGGCACCGCGGGCCTGCCGCACATCCTCATCCGCTTCTACACGGTGCCGACCGCCAAGGACGCCCGCAAGTCCGTCCTGTGGGGCATCGGCATCATCGGCACCTTCTACCTGCTGACCCTCGTCCTCGGCTTCGGCGCCGCCGCCATCGTCGGCAGCAAGGCCATCGCCGCTGGCGACAAGGCGGGCAACACCGCCGCGCCGATGCTCGCCCAGCAGATCGGCCAGGACATCTTCGGCCCCATCGGCGGCACGATCCTGCTCGCCCTCATCGGCGCCGTCGCCTTCGCCACCATCCTGGCGGTGGTCGCCGGCCTGACACTGGCCTCCTCCTCCAGCTTCGCCCACGACCTGTACGCCCACGTGTTCAAGCGCGGCAACGTCACCGAGCGCGAGGAGGTCGTGGTCGCCAGGGTGTCGGCGTTCGTCATCGGCGCGGTCGCCATCGGCCTCGGCATCCTGGCCCAGGGGCAGAACGTCGCCTTCCTGGTCGCCCTCGCCTTCGCCGTCGCCGCCTCAGGCAACCTGCCCGCGATCCTCTACAGCCTGTTCTGGAAGCGGTTCAACACGGTCGGCGCGGTCTCGGCCATCTACGGCGGCCTGCTGTCCGCCCTCATCCTGGTGATCTTCTCGCCGGTGGTGTCGGGCTCGGCGTCCGCGCTGTTCAAGGACGCGAACTTCGCCTGGTTCCCGCTGTCGAACCCGGGCATCATCTCCATCCCGCTCGGCTTCTTCTTCGGCTGGCTCGGCACCGTGCTGAGCAAGGAGTACAACGCCGGCAAGTACGCCGAGATCGAGGTCCGCTCCCTCACCGGTGTCGGCGCCGAGAAGGCCGTAGACCACTGACCCCCTCCGAAGAAGGGGCCCGGCTCGTAGCCGGGCCCTTTCTGCTGCCGCCCTCAGCGCGAAGCCTGGTCCAGCAGGGCGAGCTCCTCGGCGCTCAGCCGCAGGCCGACCGCCTGGAGCAGCGGCTTGAGCTGGACGGCCGCCCGCACGCCCGCCAGCGGGGCGGCCACCGTGGGCTGGGCCAGCAGCCAGGCCAGCGCCACCGACGCCTGCTCGACACCCCTGCCGGAGGCCACCGTCGCCAGCGCCTCGAGGACGCGCGGCCCCCGCTCGGTCGCCAGGTACTCCGACGCCCGCTCGGCGCGAGGGCTGTCGACGGTCACGCCCGGCGCGTACTTACCCGTCAGGAACCCGCGCGCCAGCCCCGCCCACGGCGTGCTCGACAGGCCCTCGCGCGTCACGACGTCGCGCAGGTCGCCCTCGTAGCCGCGCTCCACGAGGTTGTAGTGCTGTTGCAGCGCCACGTACCGGGCCAGGCCCTCCTCGTCGGCGATTCGCAGTGCCTCGGCCAGCCGCGGTGCCTCGTAGTTGGAGGCGCCGAGGTAGCGCACCTTGCCCTCGCGCACCAGCGCGTCGAAGGCCGCCAGCGTGTCGGCGAGCGGGGTGTCGCGGTCGTCGACGTGCGCCCAGTACAGGTCGATGCGGTCGGTGCGCAGCCGGCGCAGCGAGTTCTCGACGGCGGTGCGGATCGTGGCGGGCGACAGGCCCTGCACGCCCTCCAGCATCCCGACCTTGGTGGCCAGGACGATCGAGTCGCGGTTGCCGCGCTCGGCCAGCCACTCGCCGATGATGATCTCCGAGGTGGGCTCGCCCGTCGCCCAGCTGGGGTAGACGTCGGCGGTGTCGATGAAGTTGCCGCCCGCCTCCACGTAGGCGTCGAGGATCGCGAAGGCGGCCTCGCGGTCGGCGGTCCAGCCAAAGGTGTTGGTGCCCAGGCAAAGAGGGAACACGGACAGGTCCGTGGTGCTGATTGTTCGCATCCGGTTATTATGCGCGGGTCTCATAAGGAGGCCGGATGGCGGGCCGGGGCATCGTACTGGGCGGCCTGCTCGTGCTGGGCGTGGCGATCGTGGTCGCCGTGCTCGTCACCGGGAGCCCCGATCCGGGCGAGCGGCAGGCGCCTGCCGTACCGCGGAGCACCGGACCGATCGGCGAGGTCAGCGAGCGGCGGCTCGACGAGCGGCGCATGGAGCTGACGATCGAGTCGGCGGCGCTGGAGGCCACCACCAGGGTCAGGCTGCTGCTGCCCGAGGGCTGGTCGCGCGAGGCCGACCGCACCTGGCCCGTGCTGTGGCTGCTGCACGGCGGCCTCGACAGCTACACCTCGTGGACGGCCAGGACCGACGTCGAGCGGCTGACCAGGCACACCGGCGTCATCGTGGTGATGCCCGACGGCGGCAGGTGCGGCAGCTACTCCGACTGGTGGAACGGCGGGAAGGGCGGCGCGCCCCGCTGGGCCACCTATCACCTGAAGGAACTGCTGCCGCTGCTGGAATCGCGCTACCGCGCCGGCCCGCGGCGCGCCGTCGCCGGCTACTCGATGGGCGGGCAGGGCGCGATGCTGTACGCGGCCCAGGGGTACTTCCAGGCGGCGGCCTCCTTCAGCGGCGCCGTCAACATCCTGGAGCAGGGGGTGCCGCAGGCGGTCATGGCCGGGACCACGCTCGGCTGCCTCGGCACCGACTGGAAGCGCATCTGGGGCGACCCCGACGCTCAGCGCGACATCTGGCGCGCGCACAACCCCTACGACCAGGCGGTCAAGCTCAAGGGCGTGCGCCTGTACGTCGCCTCTGGCACCGCCGAGTTCTGGCAGGATCCGGCCGAGCACCTGGCGGGCAAGGCGGGCAGGGCGTTCGCCGCCAGGCTCGGCGAGCTCGGCATCGCCGTACAGACGCACTTCTACCGGGGCAGGCACGATCACGCCCACTGGCAGCGGGAGCTGCACCGCGCCTACCCCATGCTGATGCGCGCTATCGGTGCTCGATGAGCTCCCGATGCTCGCTCAGGTCGAGCGCGCGCGGCGTGAGCCACCACACCGCGACGGCCGCCACCAGCATCAGCGCCGCGCCCGCCACGCCGGTGACCGCGAGCGAGTCGGTGAAGGCCGCCTGCGCCTGCCGCGCCAGCAGCGCCCCCGCCGTGCCCGCCGCGCGGGCCACCTCCAGCGCCCCGCCCAGTGACTCCTGTACGGCCTGCGCGGGAAAGCCGTCGGGCACGGTGAGGTTGGCGCGGTAGACGGCGGCGGCGACGCTGCCGAGCACGGCCACACCCAGCGCGCCGCCCAGCTCGTAGCTGGTCTCCTCGATGGCGGCCGCGCTGCCGGACTTCTCCGGCGGAGCACCCGCCATGATCACCGCCGAGGCGATCGCCAGCGAGCCCATGCCCGCGCCCACCAGGAGCAGCGATACCGCGACGGGGCCGTAGCCGAGCGGGCTCGGCGCGACGAACAGCACCAGGAAGCCCACCCCGGCCACCAGCAGGCCGCCCGCCAGCACGGTCCGCGCGCCGATCCTGGCCGCCAGCGCGGGCGCCAGCGGCGACAGCACGAACGCGCCGATCGCGGTCGGCAGCATGCGCACGCCGGTCTCCAGCGGCGAGTAGCCCATGACGAGCTGCATCCACTGCGCCAGCAGCAGCATCATCGCGGCCATCGCGATCGAGGTGGTCAGCGCGGCCACCGTGCCCGCGCTGAAGGCCGGGCCGCGGAACAGCCTGATCTCCAGCAGCGGGTCCGGCCTGGTCAGGCAGCGCCGCACGAACCACGCCATCGTCACGACCGCCACCGCGAGCGCGATCCACCCATCGGTGACGCCGAAGTGCTTGATGCCGTAGACCAGCGCGACCATGCCGGCGATCGACAGCACCGTGCCCAGGGCGTCCCAGCGGCCCGGGTTCGGGTTGCGCGACTCGGGCAGCAGCACCAGGCCCGCCACGATCGCCAGCGCCATCACCGGCACGTTGACCAGGAAAGCCGCGTGCCAGCTGAACATCTCCAGCAGCAACCCGCCGAGGATCGGACCGAGCGCGGCGCCCAGTGCGGCCATCGCCGACCAGATGCCGAGCGCGGTGGCCCGCTCCTTCGGGTCGGTGAACAGGTTGCGGATCATGGACAGCGTCGACGGCATGATCATCGCTCCGCCGACGCCGAGCAGCGCCCTGACCGCGATCAGGCCGGTGGAGTCGCCGGCCCACACCACCGCGACGGACGCCACACCGAACACCGCGAAGCCGCTGATCAGCATTCTCTTGCGGCCCCACCGGTCGCCCAGCGCGCTCACCGTGACCAGCAGCCCTGACACGGCCAGGGAGTAGACGTCGACCATCCACAGCAGCTCTACCGCGCCGGGCCGCAGCTCCTCGGAGATGGCGGGCAGCGCCACGTTGAGGATCGTCATGTCCATGACGACGAGCAGCAGGCTCGCCGACAGCACGGCCAGCGCCGCCCAGCGCCGTCGGGCGGTCATCGGCCGGCTCCCGGTCATCGGCCGGCTCCCGGTCATCGGCCGGCTCCCGGTCATCGGCCGGTTCCCGCGAAGAAGGTGTCGACGAGCAGCCCCGCCACGTCCCTGCGGGCCACATCGCCCCTGCGCAGGCTCTCCCGTACGGCGACGAGCAGGCCGTACCACGTGTTGCTGATCCAGCGGACGGGAAGGTCGGCGCGCAGCAGCCCGGCCCGCTGGGCGGCGGCGAACAGCGCGATCTCCCTTTCCTCCAGCTCGTCGGCGCGCCGCAGCAGGTCGGGGTGGACGCTCATGGCGTGGTCGGTCAGCGCGAACCCGTGCTCGTCGGCCACGTCGACCAGCCCGGTGGCCAGCTCTCGCAGCGCCTCCCGCAACCGGCCAGGGTCGCTCTCCCGGGCGGCGGCGGTGATGGCGACGCTTTCCTGCGCCTGCTCCCAGCGCTCCAGCGCTCTGCTGCCCAGCGCGACGAGGAGGTCGTCGCGGCTGGAGAAGTGGCGGTGCAGGGTCGCCCTGCTGACCCCTGCCGCCTCGGCCAGCTCGGCCATCGAGGCGGTCGGGTTGTCGTTGAGGTGGTGGATCGCCGCCGTGACGATCTGATCCGACGTCACCGCCATCATACTTCTCCGTCTCTTTTGCGACATCAATGTCTCAAATGATACACGATCCTTTCGTGTACGGTGATCTCGCCTTGACGGCAGGTACTGAGGCGGGGGGCCTTGGCTATCGTTCGGGCTGTGCACGAGACCTCCTTGCCGCCACACGCGGCCCACTCCCACCAGGTCGTCGAGGGAAGCGACTCGCGGACGCGGATCCTGGACGCGGCGGAGGAACTGTTCGCCGGGGGAGGCTACGCCGCCACGCCGACCTCACTGATCGCCAAGCTCGCGCAGGTGCCGAAGGGGCTGCTGTTCCACTACTTCCCGCGCAAGATCGACGTCCTGGTGGCGCTGGTGGACGAGCGGACGCTGGTGGAGGAGACGAAGGAAGTCGACGCCGTGCCCGGCGATCCCGCGGGCACGCTGTCCAAGCTCGCGCGGCGGCTGCCGCTGCGGGCCTCGCCGGCGATGCGGCGCATCCTGTTCCGGGAGGCCGACACCCACGGATCGGTGCGCGAGCGGCTCGGCCGGTTGAACGGAGAGCTGATCGGGCGGGCGCGGTTCGCGCTGGAACTGGCGCTTCCCGGGGCGCGGGGGGACAGGGCCCGGCTGGAGGTGGCGGCGGCGACGTTCGCGGCGGTGCTGCTCTACCAGGAGAACCTCTGCCAGCTGACCGGCCACCAGATCGACCCGGACGCGGTCGCCGACCTCATCGCCCACTCCCTCATCTAGCGATCACCCGCGCTCGACCTTCTACCTACCCCCCGCCTCGGCTTGCCCTCGCCTCGGCCACCGGCGGTCAGGACGGGCTGAGGTCGCGGGTGAGGGCGGTGAACTCGTCCATCGCCGCACGCAGGTGGTGCATCAGCCGCCACGCGTCGTCCATGCGGTTGGGGCAGGAGACGACCCCGAGGTCGAGCGCCCCGTCGTAGGAGAAGCAGGTGATGTTGAGCCCGCCGCTGACGTCCGTCAGCACCGACACCGGGTAGTACGACAGCACCCGCCCACCACACAGGTACAGCGGGAACTGCGGCCCCGGCACGTTGCTGATGATCAGATTGATCGGCGGGGACACCACCGAGGCCAGCCTGAACACCGCGGGCGTGAGCGCCGCGATCGGCGTGGGCAGCATCGCGCACAGCTCGTGCAGCCAGCTCGCCGGCGACATCGCGAACCTGCGCTTGGCCGTGCGCATCGTCTCGCCCGTCGCGATCAGCCGCTCGCGGGCGTCGGCGACGTGGGTCGGCATCGGCGTGATCATGGCGGAGATCTGGTTGCCCACGCGATCGCGCGCGCTCGCCTTGCGCACCGCCACCGGCACGGCGGCGATCAGCGGCTGTTCCGGCAGCGCGTCGTGCTCGTCCAGCCACGCCCGCAGCGCCGACGCGCACACCGCCATCACCACGTCGTTGACGCTCATGTCGAAGCTCTTGGCGACGTGCTTGACGTCCTTCAGCGGGACCGAGCCGTAGGCGAAGCGCCGCTCGGCGGTGATGGGCCCGTTCAGCGGGGTGCGCGGCGTGGACAGCGATGGCAGGTCGGGGCGCGGCCGGTCATCACCCGTGACGAGCCGGGCGGCCTTGGCGATCAGCCGCGCACCCGGCAGCGTCGCGACGACAGGGATCGCGTCGAGGTCGCCCGCGGCCCTGGCCAGCGAGCGGGCCGCGTTCACCGGATGGGCGGCCGCCCGTACGGCGGCGCCCGCCAGCATGTCGAGCAGGTCGGGCGCCTGCGGCGGCGGACACGAGGGCGGCTCGACCGAGCGCGGCTCCGGGGACAGGTCGAGCAGCGTGGCCAGCGTCTCCGCGCCCGACACCCCGTCGATGGCCGCGTGGTGGACCTTGGTGTAGACGGCGACCCTGCCGTCGGCCAGCCCGGTGATCAGGTGCATCTCCCACAGCGGATGCTCGCGGTCGAGGTGGCGGGAGTGGAGCGCGGCGACGGTCTCGGCCAGCTCCGCCTCGCCTCCCGGCGCGGGCAGCTCCACCTCGAACAGGTGGTTGTCGATCGAGAAGCCGGGGTCGGGCGCCCAGTAGGGAAGGTCGAGCCCGAACGGCACGACGGCCAGCCGCAGGCTCAGCGCCGGTGAGAGGTGCAGCCGGTCCAGTAGCAGCCGCGCCAGGTCCGCACGCGTGATCGCACCCGATGGAGCGCAGCTCGGGTCGAGAATCGCCACCCCCGCCACGTGGACGGCGGTGGTCGCGGACTCGGCGCTCAGGAACTGAGCGTCGAGGGCGGTCAGCTGCGTCATCGGGCCTCCCTGTCCACGATGCGGCTCAGATGCGGCCATCGTGACCCGTCAGGTTTTCGGGAACGTTTCCGCGAAAGTCTTTCAGATGAATTCCGGGCCGCAGACCAGCGATTGTGAAAAGCTTTGCGACCTCCCAGCTCAGCTTGCTGAAGTGACAATTCCCTATCCTCGGGTAACCAGAACAGGGTGCCTCACGACGGCGTCGAAGTGGTAACCGAAGGGGTGCCGGGCGCTGCGTTCGGGCTGGCTCGCGCCGGTGTCGTCGACGGCCCTGGCGAGCAGGGTGTGCGGCCCCTCCTCGCGCGGCGTCCACACGATCCGCCACGGCAGCCACGCGTCGCCTGAAAGGCCCCGCCGTTCGGCGAGATGCCAGGTCAGGCCGTTGTCTGAGCTAACCTCAACGTGGTGGATCGGGCCGGTGCCCGACCATGACCTGCCGTGCAGCACGTGCCGCACGCCGGCCTTCAGGATGGCCGGCCAGGGCAGCTCGAACGCGCTTTTCACCGTCATAGTGGTCACGCCCGGGTAAAAAAGAGTGTTCCATGGCGTGAACAACTCGGTGGTCGATACTTCGAGATCACCGAGCCATTTGACGGAGGCGATTCCGGCCCAGCCGGGGACGACGAGGCGGGCGGGGAAACCGTGGTCGGGCGGAAGCGGCTCGCCGTTCATCTCATAGGCGACCAGCACGTCGTCGAGCGCCTTTTCCAGCGGGAGGGGCCGGCGCACGTGGCCGAGGTTCGCGCCCTCGTGGACGAACGGCTCGTCGAGGCCCGTGGCCAGCACGTCCACCGCGCCGGCTCGCAGGCCCGCCAGTTCCAGCAGGTGTCTGAGCGGCACACCCTTCCACCGCGCCACGCCGACCGCGCCCAGGCCCCACTGCATGCCGGGGGCCGGTTCGCGCTGCTGGGTGTCGTAGAAGCGGCGGCCGTTGCCCGCGCACTCCAGCGCGACGTCCCTGACGCGGTACGGCATGGCGCGCAGCTGGTCGTAGCCGATCTCGAGGTGGCAGCGCAGGCCCCCGCCGTGCAGGCGCAGCCGCCAGGTGGCGCGGTCGATGCGGGGGGTCGAGGTGTGGTTGCGGACGAAGAAGCGGTCGGTGGGAGTGTGGTAGCCCTGTCCCGCCATCGCCTCCCAGCGCATCTCCGCGCTGACGCCGTGGAGGGTGAACAGATGGGCCGGCAGGGGTTTGACGATGGTGCCGGTGGCTGGCCTCATGCTTCTCCTAATTCCCTACCTGTTTAGCATCCAATCCTGCCAGTGCGAGGACCTTCCTGTCCCGCAGACGCGCGCGACGGGCTGCGGCTCGGTTGGGGTGATCGCTCGGAAGGCGTTGACCAGGACCCCGCCGGGCCGCAGCAGCGCGGCCGCCTCGTCGTAGAGCGCGCCGAGCCGTTCCATCGGCAGGTGGTGCAGCGCCGTCGTGGACACCGCCGCGCTCGCCACCACCTCGCCGATCGCGGCGAACCGGGCCTCCCGGCCGGTGACGTGGCGTTCCTGCTGCGCGTCCCAGCGGTCCAGCCACGTCCCGGCGAGCTCGGGCGTCATGCCGTCACCTTAAGTGATAATGATTTTCACTTCAACGGGAGCCTAGCGGCCGAAGAACTCCAGCAGCCGGTCGATCGGCCACGTATTGATCACATCGTCGGTCGTCAGCCACGCCCGCTGCGCGATGCCGACGCCGAAGCGCTGGCTACCCAGGTGGGGGATGGCGTGGGAGTCGCTGTCGATGGAGAACTTCACCCCATGGTGCTTGGCCAGCCGTACGAGATCGGAGGGCAGGTCGGAGCGGTCGGGGAAGGAGTCGATCTCCATGGCCGTGCCGGTGCGGGCCGCCGCGCGGAAGACGGCCTCCCAGTCGGCGTCGACCGGCTGCCGCTTGCCGATCTTGCGGGTGGTGGGGTGGCCGATGATGTCGACGTACGGATTCTCGCAGGCGGCGATGAAACGCCTGGTCATCTCCTCACGGCTCTGGGTGAAGTGGGAGTGGACCGAGGCCACGCACACGTCGAACCCGCTCAGCACCTCGCCGGGCCAGTCGACCGAGCCGTCGGGGGCGATGTTGAGCTCGGTGCCGTGCAGCAGCCGCATGTCTGGATACTTGCCCTGCAGCTCCCGCAGGACGCCGCGCTGCTCGACGGCCTTGTCGAGCGTCATCCGCTGCATCGCCAGATCGGGAGCGTGGTCGGTGACCGCGTAGTAGGAGTAGCCGAGCGCGTGGGCCGCCGCGACCATCTCCTCCAGCGAGGCGATGCCGTCGGTGAGGTTGGTGTGGGTGTGCAGGTCGCCCTTCAGGTCGTCGAGGGTGACCAGGGCGGGCAGCTCGCCGCGCAGCGCGGCCCGCACCTCGCCGCCGTCCTCGCGCATCGTCGGCGGCACCCACTGCATGCCGAGCGCGGCGTAGATCTCCTCCTCTGTCCGCGAGGCGATCAGCCGCTCGCCCTCGAACAGGCCGTACTCCGACAGCTTCCAGCCCTTCTTCACCGCCATCTCGCGGATGGTGACGTTGTGCTCCTTGGAGCCGGTGAAGTAGATCTGGGCGGCGCCCCACGACGCGGCGGGCACCCTGCGCAGGTCGATCTGGATGCCGCCGGTCGTGCGCACCGAGGTCTTCTTCTCGCCGGCCGCGATCACCTCGGCGACGTACGGCTTCGCCCTGAACTCCTCCATGATCGACTCAGGCGCCACGGCCAGGATGTCGATGTCGCCGATCGTGTCCTTCATCCGCCGCAGCGACCCGGCGTAGGCGAGCCGTTCGGCGCTCAGCGACGCCATGACGGTCTCGGCCAGCGTCATCGCCACCCCGATGTGGACCCGCCTGCCCGCCTGCTCCAGCTGCTCGATGCCCTTGGCCAGGTTGGCGAGCGTCTTGGGCCCCAGCCCCTTGACGCCGTCGAGCCGCCCCGCGCCGATCGCCTCGGCGAGCGCGGCCGGCGAGTCGATGCCGAACTCCTCGAACAGCATGATCGCCGTCTTCGGCCCGAGCGTCGGCACCCTGGTCAGCCGCCGCACGCCGTCGGGCACCCTGCCGCGCAGCGCGTCGAGCTGCCTGAAGCTGCCGCGCTGCAGGAACTCCTCCATCTTCAGCGCGATCGCCTCGCCGACGCCGGGCACCTTGCGCACGTCGACCTGCGAGATGTCGTCGGGGAACCCGGCGATCGCCTTGGCCGCCTTCTGGTAGCTGCGCACCCTGAAGGCGTCACCACCGGTGAGCGCGAAGAGCTCCGAATACTCCTGGAGGGCGGCTGCCGCCTCGTCGTTAGCCCGTGCCATGGGGCCCAGCGTAGGGGAAGGCTCTGACACTTCCAGATCACGGATCGGCCTGAATTGAATGTCGCCCCTTGTGTCACAACGGCTGCGATCAGTACGAACGGAGGAGAACCTTCTGGAGGAACTCCGTGCGCTTACGTGTTCTGATCCCTCTGCTGTCTGTCCTGCTCCTTCCCTCCGGTACGGCCACCGCCGACCCCACACCTCCCGTCAGGGACTTCGGCAACGGCGCCGACCGCAACGAGGAGGCCGCGGGAGTCGCCGAGTCCACGGCCACGACCGCGCGCGAGCTCGCGCCCGAGTCGACGCCCGAGCTGACCTGGCGCCCCGACCACGACCGCGGCTACCCGCGCAGGACCACGCTCCCGATCCCGCCGGACAATCCCGCGGACGCCTCCATCAAGCTCGGCCTCATCCCGCACCACGCCATCGCCGCCAAGCTCAACCAGCTCCAGGCCGTCGGCGACAGGGTCAGCGCCGAGGTCGTCGGCCGCTCGGCGGGGGGCCGCGACATGTACCTGGTCACGGTCACCGCCCCCGAGAGCGCCGCCGAGACGCGCAGGCAGGAGCGGATGCGCCGGCAGATCGAAAGCGGCGACCGTATCCAGACCAGGAAGTACAAGGCGCCGGTCTTCGTCAACGGCAACATCCATGGCAACGAGTGGGAGGGGACCGACGCCAACCTGCGCGTCATCGAGGAGCTGGCCACCAGCACCTCGCCCCAGATCAAGGACCTGCTCGCGCACACCCGCCTGTACTTCAACATCACCGCCAACCCCGACGGCCGCGTGCTCGGCCAGCGGCCCAACGGCAACGGCTTCGACCTCAACCGCGACTTCGTCACCGCCTCCCAGCCGGAGACGCGGGCGATGCGCCAGATCATGATCGACAACCAGCCGGTCGTCATGATCGACCTGCACGGCTACGTCAACGGCACCCTGGTCGAGCCCACGACCCCGCCGCACGGCGCCAACTACGAGTACGACCTGTTCATCAGGAACGCCTACGCCAACGCGCTCGGCATCGAGCAGGCCATCCTCGCACTCGGCTACACCCCCGAGAAGGACGGCACGTTCCCGCCGCAGATCCCCTTCCGCGACTCCGTCGAGGGCTGGGACGACTGGCCGCCGATCTTCACCCCGCAGTACGCCCCCTTCCACGGCGCGGTCGCCTCGCACACCATCGAGTTCCCGATGCGGGTCAACGGCGGCGACTACAACAACCAGCCCGTGGCCGAACTGCAGCGCCGCAGCCGCATCAACGTCGACATCGCCTCGGCCGCGATCAGGGCGACCTACACCTTCGTCCAGAACAACAGGGAGAAGCTGGTCGGCGACCAGATCGAGATGTTCAGGCGCGGCGCGGCGGGCGAGCCGTCCAAGCAGGTGCCGCTCGGCATCGTGCCGGGCTTCGGCCCCGAGGACGTCTACAACACCACCTACCCCCGCGCCTACGCCATCCCCGCCACCGGCCCCGCGGCCGGGCGCCTGGTCGACCACCTCATCGCCAACGACGTGCGGGTCGACAAGGCGGTCCTGCCGTTCCGCGCCAACGGCAGGACCTACCCGGCGGGCACGTACGTCGTCGACATGCGCCAGCCGAAGCGCGGCATGGCCAACGTCATGCTGGAGGCCGGCGCCGACATCAGCCAGCGGGTCGACGCGATGTACGACATCTCCGGCTGGAGCCACGCCCTGCTGTGGGGCGCGAGCGCCGACCCGGTCACCGACCGGCGCTTCCACGCGGCGGCCGTGCCGGTCAAGGCGGCCTCGCCCACCGGCTCGGTGCCGCACGGCAACGGGCCGCTCGCCCTGAAGCTGGACGACGCCAAGGCGGTGCGGGCGCTCAACGACCTGCTCGGCCAGGGCGTGGCCGTCACGCTGGCCGCCGACGGCACCGCGATCGTGCCCGCCTCGGCGCGCGCGGCCGCCAGGACCGTCGCCGACCGGTACGGCGCGCCGTTCACCAGGGCGGGACAGACCTCGGGCACCCCGCTGTCCAGCGTGCGCATCGCCGCGGCGGTCTCCGCCGACGAGCTGTTCACGCTGCGCGAGCTGGGCTTCGCCGTCACTCCCGTCTCGACCGCCGTGCTGAACGCGGGCTTCGACTGGAGCGGCGCCGACGTCCTGTTCGTCTCCAGCGGGCTGTCGTACGGCGCGCTCAACCCGGCGGCCAAGGCGGCGCTCGACTCCTTCCTGGCCAAGGGCGGCGTCGTCACCCGCGGCGGCACCGGCGCGAACTTCAACGCCGCGGCCGGGCTGCTGACCGCCACCGCGGTGGCCGGACGCGGCGACGCCAACGGCGTGGTCACGGTGTCCTCCACCACCGGCCCGGTCGGCGCGGGCTCGCCCGCGCACGCGTTCGTGTACTCGCCGCGCTGGTTCACCGCGCTCGGCCCCGAGGTGAAGGTGGAGCAGTCCTACACCGCCGAAGGGCCGCTGGTGTCGGGCCACTGGCGGGCCAACCCCGACGGCACCGGCGGTCCCGAGGCCGCCAGGGGACAGGCCGCGGTGGTCAGCGGCAGGGACGAGCGCGGCGCGGCCGTGGTGCTCTTCGGCACCGAGCCGATGTTCCGCAACCACCCCAAGGGACTGTTCCCGCAGGTGGCCAGGGCGCTGTTCTGGACCGCGTCCTCGGCGAAGGTCCTGACCCCGTAGACGGGCTGCGTGGGCGTCCCCCCTCGCCCACGCCGCACCCGCGCGAGCCGGGCCGTACCCCCCTGACGGCCCGGCTCCCGCATCACGGGGTTTGCGCGCGACGTGACGGCGGCCCGCCGGAGTCCCGCTGGAGTGGTGTGACGGACGGGCGGTCACCGGCGGACCACGGTGGCCTCGGCCCGGCTTTGCCGTACCCGAGAAAACCGGGCACGCCCGCGGAAACCGCTAGAAGCGCACCTCGCGCGGGCGGTACGGCTCGGCGAGGAAGGCGAGCTCCTTCTCGCTGAGCTCCACGGACACCGCCGCGACCGCGTCGTCCACGTGCCGGTCCTTGGTCGCGCCGACGATCGGGGCCGTCACCCCCGGCTGCGCCAGCAGCCACGCCAGCGCCACCTGCGCGGCCGGCAGTTCCCTGTCGCGAGCCACCTCGGCCACCCGCTCAAGGATGAGCCGGTCGTTGTCCGCGTCGTACAGGTAGTCGATCCTGCCGTCCGCGCCGCTGCGCGCCGTACCGGCCGCGGCCGAACCCGCGCGCGCCAGCACGCCGCGCGCCAGCGGACTCCACGGGATCACCCCGACGCCCTGGTCGGCGCAGAGCGGCAGCATCTCCCTCTCCTCTTCTCGGTAGAGGAGGTTGTAGTGGGGCTGCATCGCGACGAAGCGCGTCCAGCCGTTGGTCGCGGCGACGTGCTGCGCCTTCGCGAACTGCCACGCCCACATGGACGAGGCGCCGATGTAGCGCGCCTTGCCCGCCTTGACCACGTCGTGCAGCGCCTCCATGGTCTCCTCGATGGGCGTCTCGTCGTCCCACCGGTGGATCTGGTACAGGTCCACGTAGTCGGTGCCGAGCCGCTCCAGCGAGGCGTCGATCGCCGCGTGGATGTGCTTGCGGGAAAGGCCCCGGTCGTTGGAGCCCTTGCCGACGGGGAAATAGACCTTCGTCGCCAGCACGTAGTCCTCACGCCGGGGGAAGATGTCGCGCAGCAGGTTGCCGGTGACGACCTCGCTGGCGCCCCCGGTGTAGACGTCGGCGGTGTCGAAGAAGGTGACGCCCGCCTCGGCCGCCCGACGCACGATCGGTTCGGCCTGCTCCTGCGTGAGCACCCATTCCCACTGCGAGGGGTCGCCGTAGCTCATCATGCCCAGGCAGAGCCTGGAGACTCTCAGACCGGTATTGCCAAGCCGTGTGTAGTCCATGAGTGTCACTTTATGGGGGCTTGGTGTGCCGAATAGCGATCAGAACCAATTATCGGGAATGCACATCTAACCCGGAAAACGACTCGGGGCGTACACAGGTGAGGTGTCGATGGTCTCGGTCAAGCGCGCAGTCGCCAAACTGCTGTTCGGATCCCGCTACGACAAGGTGCCATGGGGGCAGCGGGTCTACGTCCGCCCTGGCGAGCGTCTCGTCCGCGAGGCTCAGTGGCGCATCAAGATCGCGGGGGCGAAGACCGTGCCCCTGGAGGAGTACCGGCGCAAGGTGCCGCTCGGGGAGATCGAGGAGTTTCTCTCCTGCATGATGTGCGGCGAATCGCGCCAGCAGCCGATGTTCGAGCCGACCGGCGGGAAGGGCTGGCGCTACCGCGTCGTGCGGTGCCCCTCGTGCGGCTTCCTCTACCGCAATCCCAACGTCAGGCCCGAACGGCTCGGCGACCTCTACGCCAACTCCTACAGCAGCTTCCTGACCGGCAAGTACGCCGCCAACAGGCAGCGCCGCTACCGCCTCACCATGGACGCCTTCTCCCCGGTGTTCGACGACGGCAAGGGCAGGCGGCTGCTCGACTTCGGCTGCGGCGCGGGACTGTTCCTCGAGCTGGCCGAGCAGCGCGGCTTCGAGGCCGTCGGCGTGGACCTGTCACCCGACTCCGTCGAGCAGGCCAACGCCAGGCTGTCGCACGCCAAGGCCTACTTCGGCGCGCCCGAGGACGTGCCGGAGATCGCCGCGGGCGGGTTCGACGTCATCACGCTGTGGTCGGTGCTGGCCCACCTGCCGAGGCCGTTGGAGGACTTCGAGCGGTTCCGCAGTCTGCTGGCGCCCGGCGGGGTGCTGCTGATCCTCACGGTGAACGCCGGCTCGTTGCTGCTCAAGGCCTACGAGTCGGAGTGGAGCGGCTTCACCAAGAACCACCTCATGTTCTACTCCTCGCGCACGCTGCCGACGCTGCTGCGCCGTACCGGATTCACGGGGGTGACCTACGCGCCGCACTACGGCGACACGATCGAGGCGGGCACCACGCAGTTGCCCGAGGCGATGCGGACCAGGCTGCGGCGCGCCGTCGACAGCAGCGACGGCGGCAACATGATGCGCGCGCTCGCCTTCGCCGACGAGCAGGCGATCAAGCAGTGGGGCGGGACGCTGCCGGTCCGCCGGCTCAGGTCGTGATCCCGCGTCTCATGGGGTGATCATCGTCACGCCCGGCACCGATCCGATCGAGGCCAGCGCCTTGCCCGCGTCGGCCAGGCCGATCGTGCGGGTGACGAGCTGGTCGGGGTGGAGGATGCCCGCCCTGATCAGCTCCAGCATCGGCCCGTAGGCGTGGGCGGCCATGCCGTGGCTGCCGAGCAGGCGCAGCTCGTGGGCGATCACCCGGCCCATGGGCAGCGGCGTCCGCTCGTCGGGCAGCAGCCCGACCTGCACGTGGCGGCCCCTGCGGCGCAGGCTCTCGATCGAGGCGGCGGCCGCCGAGGGGCTGCCGAGCGCGTCAAGGGACAGGTGGGCGCCACCCCTGGTCAGCTCCCGCACCTGGGCGGCGGCATCGCCCGACGAGGCGTTGACGAAGTGGGTGGCGCCGGCGCGCTCGGCCAGGTGGAGCGCGTCGGTGCTGACGTCGACGGCCACGACCCTCGCCCCCGCCGCGGTGGCGATCATGATGGCCGACAGGCCCACGCCGCCGCAGCCGTGCACGGCCACCCACTCGCCCGGCTTGACCTCGCCGACGTGCGCGACGGCGCGGAAGGCGGTGGCGAAGCGGCAGCCGAGGCTGGCGGCCGTGGTGAAGGCCATCTCCTCCGGCAGCGCGATGAGGTTGACGTCGGCGTGGTCGATCGCGACGTAGTCGGCGAAGGAGCCCCAGTGGGTGAAGCCCGGCTGCGTCTGGCGCTCGCACACCTGCTGCTCGCCCGCGGCGCAGGCCGCGCACGAGCCGCACGCGCAGATGAACGGGACGGTGACCCTGTCGCCCTCGCGCCATTCGCGCACGTCGGAGCCGACCGCCGCGACCACGCCCGCCAGCTCGTGGCCCGGCACGTGGGGCAGCGAGGCGATGTCGGGATCGTGGCCCTGCCAGCCGTGCCAGTCGCTCCTGCACAGGCCCGTCGCCGCCACCTCGATCACCACGCCGTGGGACGAGGGGGAGGGGTCGGGCGCCTGCCTCAGGTCGAGATCGCCGCCGAACAGGTCGAACATCACCGCGCGCATCTCATGAGCTTAGAGTGACCTCCCGCAGCCTGCGCAAGGCCTGGCAGGTCATCGAGGTCGGGAGGTGTGGACCCTTGCTGGTCGGACAGTAAGGGGGGCATGGGACAAGAGGTTGACAAGGAGCGGTTCTCCGAGGCTGACTACACCCGCTTCGGCGAACGCCTGACCGAGCAGCTGGCCGAGCTACGCGAGCTGCTCGATAGACCGGATTTCGGGGCCGGCCCCACGACGATCGGAGCCGAGCTCGAGCTCTTCCTGATCGACGAGCGCGGACGGCCGCTGCCGCTCAACGCCGAGGTGCTGAAGCTGCTCGGTGACGAGCGGCTGACCGTGGAGCTCGGCCGCTACAACGTGGAAGCCAATCTCACGCCGCTGCCGCTGGAAGGGCGTCCCTTCGAGGAGTTGGCGGCCGAGACGCAGGTACTGACCACGGCGGTCGACGGCGCGGTCGGCGCGCTCGGCGGCGGCGGAGCGGTGCCGATCGGCATCCTGCCCACGCTCGGCACCGGCGACTTCACCCAGGCCGCCATCAGCGACGAGGCCCGCTACCGGGCGCTGGGCAGGGGGATGCGGCGGCTGCGGCTGGAGCCGTTCATCGTGCGGATCGACGAGCTGGAGCTGGAGGTGCAGGACGTCATCCTGGAGGCGGCCAACACCTCCTGGCAGGTCCACCTGCGCACACCCTTGTCTTCCTTCGCCAGGACCTACAACGGCGCCCAGCTCGCCATCGGCCCCGTGCTCGCCGCGTGCGGCAACTCGCCGTTCTTCCTCGGCAGGCGGCTGTGGGAGGAGACCAGGATCGCGCTGTTCGAGGAGGCGGCCGACGACAGGGACGTCGGCCGCCGCTTCCGCAGGGACGGCCGCGTCACCTTCGGCTCCGACTGGGTACGCGAGGGGCCCTATGAACTGTTCGAGCGGTGCGTGCGCGACTACGAGCCGATCATTCCCGCGCTGTCGCCCGGCTCGTCCGGTGGCGAGCTGGCCGAGCTGAGGCTCCACATGGGCACGGTGTGGCAGTGGAACAGGCCCGTCTACGACCCGGCGGACGGCGGCCACCTGCGCATCGAGTTCCGTGCCCTGCCGGCCGGGCCCACCTGCGCCGACATGGCCGCCAACACCGCCTTCCTGCTCGGGCTCACGCTCGCGCTGGCCGAACGGGACCTGACCGGGCTGCCGTTCGGCGACGCCTACCAGAACTTCTACCGCGCGGCCATGGGCGGGCTGCAGGCCAAGCTCACCTGGGAAGGGCGCGAGGTGCTCGCCGCCGACCTGGTGCTGTCGCTGCTGCCCGAGGCCAGGGCGGCGCTGCTGAAGGCGGGCGTCCAGCCGTCCGACGCCGATCTGGAGATCATCGCCCAGCGGGTACGGCTGGGCCGTACCGGAGCGGCGTGGCAGCGTGAGGCCATGGCCGAGCTGGACGGTGACACTGAGGCGATGGTGCGGCTTTATCACGAGAACGCGCTAATCGGCTTTCCCGTGCACATGTGGCGATAACCGAACCAGCAGCCCCTCGCATTCGTCAAACTATCCCAAAGGACGAGTAACGCGAGGTCGAGGGGAACATGACTGCCAAGGGGATGGTTCCGGCCGACAAGGCGCCTTTCACACTGCGGCGGGCGACGGGGACCCTGGCCGAGGGCGCCGCCAGGCTGGCCGCCGACATCGGGGCGGCCGCGGTCGAGGCGGTGCTGGAGCAGGCCAACAGGAAGGGCGTGCGCAAGGGCGCCCCCGGCGCGCTCGGCACGATGCAGCCCAGGCCGGCCGACTGGTACGCCTTCGACGAGAAGGACAACGACACCGCCGACTGGTATCCGCAGGGGCTGACGTGCCGGGAGGACTCGGGCTCGGCAGGGGCGCCGGTGTTCGTGGCCAGCTGGTACTTCAAGCCGACGCCGCCGGTGGCCGAGCGGGGGATCAGGGTGACGTTCCTGAGCCCCGTGACGCTGCGCTACCAGCACGCGCTGCTCGTCGAGGCCAAGCCCGACGGGTCGTACGGACCGATCAACATCCACGCCGGCGGCATCGCGTGGTACGGCGAGCACCTGTACGTCGCCGACACCAAGCGGGGGTTGCGGGTCTTCGACGTCAACCACATCCTCGACCTGCGGGCCGCGCAGGGCGACCTCGGCGACCCGACTCGCATCGGCCGGGACGGCGGGAAGTTCCACGCGTTCGGGTATCGGTACGTGATCCCGCAGACGGACTTCTGGCGCGTGGCGACGCCGGAGGCGGCGCGGTTCTCGTTCGTCGCCGTCGACCGCAGCACCTCCCCGCACGCGCTCGTGTCCGGCGAGTACGTCGACGAGGCGCCCGCGGGGAGGGTCGCCCGGTGGGACCTTCCGCTGGGCGACGGGGTGCCGAGGGACGCCTTCGCCGTACCGCACCTCAAGATCCAGGGGGCGGTGTCGTCCGGCGGCAGGTGGTACCTCAGCCAGACCGTCGACGCGCGCTCCAACGGCAGGCTCATCGTGGACGGCGGCGGGAAGGCGACGATCAGGCCGTTCCCGATCGGGCCGGAGGATCTGACGGTGTCCGGCGGGCGGGTGTGGAGCGTCACCGAGTTCAGGAACCGCCGCGTCATCTTCGGCGTCCCCCTCTGAGACGCGGCTCCCGGACCGAAACGCGTCTCTGGGCGCTTGGGGAACGCGGGCTTTGAAGTCGCGGCTCCGGGCGGGGAGCGGTCAGCCCTCGAGGTGCCGCAGGAGCGCCCGCCGGTAGTCGCGGTCGAAGTCGTCGTAGCGCGCCCGCAGCTCGGCTCCGGGCCACCCCTCGGGCAGCAGCTCGGGCGGCAGCAGCGGATCGGCCAGCAGCTGGCGCAGCACCGCCGCCGAGACCAGGAACCCCTCCGCCAGCCCGCGCGCCTGGTCGAGCGCCTTGAGCAGCCGCCGCGCCTCGGCCGCCCACCCCTCCAGGTCCCACAACAACCCGGTCGGGTCCTCCCTCGGCGTCCCGTCCACGAGGGTGCACTGCGCGGTGACGATCTCCGGCCACCGCCTGATCAGGTTCGCCGGCCGTAGCCAGGTGCCCTCGCGCAGCTCCGCCAGGCGCAGCACGGTCATCGTGTGCCGTAGCGCCGCCCTGTCGGCGGGCGCGCGCCGCTCGGCGGTGACGATCGCGATCTCCCACGTGCCGTCCCACGCCCTGGTGTGCGGTGAACGGCTCTCGTCCTGCCTGTCCTGCCGTTCGCGCAGCCGCTCTGACAGCGCGTAGCGCCCGTCCTCCTGCGTCAGGTCGCCCGCCGCCACCATCCGTGACAGGGCCACCCGCACGGTGCCCTCCGCGATGCCGAACACCTCGCCGACGCGCACCAGCGCCCTGCTCGGCAGGCTGGGCGGGTGGCTGCCGAGCAGAGCGCTCAGGACGGCGGAGCGGGCGGTCAGAGTATTACGGTCTTCCATCGCGTGTCGATTATATGTAACACTCCGAGCATGGCGAGCTATCTGATCGAACCCGTCGACGGCTCCAGCGGCCGCTACGACACCTCGCGCTACCAGGGCGCGGCCGGACGCGACTGGTGGGCCTGCGATCCCTCGCTCCAACTGCTGATGCGCCGCCATCTCGGCGAGGGGTACGGCTGGGCCGAACCCCACCTTTCCCGCCTCGGCGCGCTCATGGGCGGACCGATCGCCGCGCATGCGGAGGAGACCGACCGCAACCCGCCGCGCCTGGAGAAGTACGACAAGTGGGGGCGGGACATCAGCCAGGTCGTCATGCCGCCGTCGTTCACCGCGGCGCGCGAGGCCCTGATGGCCGACAACTTCACCTCGCCGGAGTTCGCCGCCGCCGCCACGCGCAACGGCGCCAACCCCACCGCACTGGCCGCGGCCTGGACATACCTGCTCGACCAGGCCGACATCGGGATGGGCTGCGCGCTCGGCACCGGCGGGGACATGGTGGTCTCTCTGGCCGAGAAGCACGCGCCCGAGGACGTTCGCGATCGGGTCCGCTCGATCTTCGCCAACGGCTTCTACTCCGGCGAGGCCGCTCAGATGTTCACCGAACGGACGGGCGGCTCCGACCTGGCCGCGCTGGAAGCCCGTGCGGAGCCCGACGGGGAGGCGTGGAGCCTGACCGGCCTGAAGTGGTTCGCCTCGAACGCCAACGGCTCCGCCTTCGTGGTGCTGGGCAGGCTGCCCGGCGGTGACGTCGCGCCGTTCCTCGTGCTGTGGGAGCGGCGCGACGGGTCCCGCAACGCCGTACGGATCAGGAGACTCAAGGACAAGCTCGGCACCCGCTCGGTCGCCTCCGCCGAGGTGGAGTTCACCGGCGCCGAGGCATTCCTGCTGGCCGGCTCCGGATCCGGCTCGGGCCTCGGCACGATGATGAAGCTCACCAACGCCTCCAGGCTCGGCGTCGCCATGATGGGCGTCGGCGTCGCCCGCCGCGCCCTGGTCGAGTCGCTCTGCTACGCCTCCGCCCGCGAGGCCTTCGGCCGCCCCCTCATCGAACAGCCGCTCATGCGCCGCAAACTCGCCGAGCTCATCGTCGAGGTCGAGGCCGCGCAGGCGCTGGTCTTCGACGGCCACGTCGGCCCACGGCTGCGCCTGGCGCCCGCCCTGGTCAAGCTGCGCGCCGCCAGGCTCGGCGT
The DNA here is from genome assembly GCF_042754765.1 of Nonomuraea sp. NPDC059194. Classification (NCBI taxonomy): domain Bacteria; kingdom Bacillati; phylum Actinomycetota; class Actinomycetes; order Streptosporangiales; family Streptosporangiaceae; genus Nonomuraea; species Nonomuraea sp. NPDC059194. The sequence continues at coordinate 70,692 of NZ_JBHZBH010000008.1, forward strand.
CACCGCGGCCAGCGACGCCATCGAGATCCACGGCGGCAACGGCTACATCGAGCAGTGGCCCGTCGCCCGCCTCCTGCGCGACGCCCAGGTCAACCCGATCTGGGAGGGCGGCGACAACATCCTCTGCCTGGACGTACGGCGAGCCATGCAGCGCGAGCAGGCTCACGAACCCTTCCTGGAGCGCCTGGAGTCCGCTGTATCCGAGGCGCCCACGGGCTCCGGAGAGCTGGTGCGCACCCGCGTCGAGGACCTCCGTAAGGCGATCACGGTCTGGTCGGGGTTGGAACCCACGGTGGCCGAGGCCCGGCTGTTTCCGCTGGCCCAGCTCATGGCGGACGTCTACGCGGCGGCACTGCTGCTGGAGCAGGCGGGCTGGGAGCAACGCAACGGCTTCGGCGATCGGAAGGCTCTGGTGGCCCGGCTGTACGCCGAATCCCACCTCGCGGATCAGGGGCCGCTACGCGGCATCGACCGCCCGGCCGAGGATCTGGAGCGCTTCGACGATCTCCTCGCTGGTGCTTTCGCGGAGTGACCGAGTCGGCGGAACAGTCCCACTGTGGACCCTGGTCCGCCGCTGTTGGGCATAGGCTAGGGACTCGGGCTGAATGAGGCGGCCAAGGCAACGACGATCAGCGGAGTTGGCTCATGCTCGAAGGCCGGTGGACCGCAGTCACCGAGTCGGAGTTCGACCACGAGCACCGCGGCCTCGAGGCCATCCGTAAGCAACTGCCCGAGGCTGAGCCGTGGAGAGCCTGGTCGAACTTCACGTTCACCGCACAGGCAGGTCATGTCCGGGAAGTCGATCTGCTGGTCGTTGCCCCCAGCGGCGTCCACATGATCGAGCTGAAAGACTGGCGCGGCAGCGTCACCACCGAAAACGGCACGTGGGTGCAGACCACTCCGAACGGCCGACGGATTCCACACGGCAACCCACTGCATCTGACCGACAAGAAGGCCAAGGAACTCGCGACTCTGTTGCGCAGCCACGGCAAGCGCTTCTGGGTCAGTGCGGCGGTCTGTTTCACCGACTCCTCCCTGCGTGTACGGCTATCTCCGAACGACCAGAACGGCGTCTTCACGATCGACGAACTCGTGAAAATGCTGCTGGAGGCCGCTCGTGACGACCGCCGAAGGATCACTCCCACCGATTCCAGGGAGATCAAGACCGCGCTGGAGCAGATCGGCATCCGTCGTAGCGACGCCGAGTACAAGGTCGGGCCCTACCTACTCGAACGCAAGTCCTTCGACACCGGACCGACGTGGGCCGACTATTTGGCCCGCCACAGTGAACTACCCGAGCTGGCACGGGTCCGCATTTATCTTCGCGAGCGCGGTTCGGACGCCACGATTCGGCAGTCGGTGGAGAATGCCGCCCGCCGCGAGGCTGCGGTCCTGCGCCGCTTCCGCCACCCTGGTGTAGTCCATCTCAAGCAGTACGACCCGTCCGGGCACTCGGCGGGTCCGGCACTGATCTTCGATTATCACCCCCACACGTTGCGGCTGGACGAATACCTGGTCCAATACGGCGAAAAGCTCGACATCCTCGGCCGCATGGCCTTGGTGCGGCAGCTCGCCGAGACCATGCGCTCCGCTCACTCCAGCCGCATCCACCATCGAGCTCTGGCTGCTCGCTCGATTCACGTGATACCGCGCAACCGCGGCCCCGAGGGCAGGACCCTCGGTGAGGAAGCCGCATGGCTCGCTCCTCGTCTTCAGATCTCAGACTGGCAAATCGCCACCCACCGCAGCGGCGGTCAGTCCCAGGGCATGACGAGGTTCGCTCCTACTGCTCTGTCCGCGACTCACCTGGCCGAAGGTTCCGATCCCTACCTTGCTCCCGAGCTGACCGCGCTCAACGCCGACCCGATCGCCCTCGATGTCTACGGGCTCGGTGTGATCACTTATCTGCTGGCGACCGGCCGGCCTCCGGCGGCGAGTCAGGCCGAGATGCTGGCCAGACTGGAAGCGGGAGAGGGCCTGCGCCCCAGCGCGCTGGTCGACGGTCTTTCGCAGGACATCGATGAGCTCGTCCAGGCCGCCACGGCTTACCGACCCGCCCAGCGCCTCGCCTCGGTCGACGAGTTCCTGGAGATGCTGGAGTGTGTCGAGGATTCCCTCACCACGCCCGAGGAGGGGCCAGCCGGCGCCGAAGAGAAGGATCCCCTCGAAGCCGTCGCAGGTGACGTCCTGGCCGGCCGCTGGGAAGTGCGGCGCCGGCTGGGTACCGGCTCGACCAGCCGGGCCTTCCTCGTTCGTGACCTGTTGGCCAAGGCCCGAGGCGGCTTTGCCGTACTGAAGGTAGCCCTGTCCGACAGCCGCGGTGATGTCTTGGTCCGCGAGGCCGAAGTCATGGGCCGGCTGCGACCCGACTCGCGGATCATCCGCCTCGTGGAGCCCGCGCCACTGACCATCGGCGGTCGTACCGCGCTGGCCCTGGAGTACGTCGGTGACGAGCGCGACCCCAGCGCCGCGGCGGAGCCCGGCAGCGTCAGCCGCCGCCGTGAGGAGACCGTCGCGCGGCAGCTGCGGGAGGGCGGCCGTCTCCAGATCGACCAGCTGGAGGCCTACGGCGACTACCTGTTCGGCGCGGTCGACTTCCTGGAGGGCGAAGGAGTCTGGCACCGCGACATCAAGCCCGACAACATCGCCATCCGGGTGCGCCCCAACCGCACCCGCGAACTGGTGCTCATCGACTTCTCACTGGCCGGATACCCGGTGCAGGAGACGGACGCGGGCACCGACGGCTACCTCGACCCGTTCATCGGCACGCTCACCCGCTCGGTCTACGACGCCCACGCCGAGCGCTACGCCGTCGCCGTGACCCTGCACGAGATGGCCTCAGGTGAATTGCCCCAGTGGGGCGACGGCAAGGTCTCCGCACGTCAGACCGATCCGCAGGAACATCCGTTCCCGGCGATCGCCGTGGACGCCTTCGACCCGGCGATCCGTGACGCGCTCGCGGCCTTCTTCCAGAAGGCGCTGCACCGGGACGTCGCACAGCGGTTCCGCGAGCTCAAGCCGATGCGGGACGCCTGGAAGAAGATCTTCCTGGACATGGCGGAGACCACCCCGTCCAAGCCCCGGATCTCCCGGCACCCCTCCTCCGACGAGACGACCGTCCCTGCGATCGCCGACGCAGAGCCGGAATCGGCAGAGCAGCAGCGCGATCAGCTCGCCGCCGAGGCCACCCGTGACACCCATCTGTCGGCTGCGGGCCTGACCCCGGCAGCCGAATCCTTCCTGTACGGCCTGGGCGTCACCACCGTTGGCGGGCTGCTCGACTTCAGTCAACGCAACCTGGTCAACGCTCCCGGTCTGGGCGCCAAGACCCGCAACGAGATTCAGCGCCGGCAGCGGGAATGGGGCGAGCGGCTGCGTCTTGTCCCGATCTCCCCGCTCAGCCCGGAGGGCCGCCGCAAGGCCGACGAGGAGCTGAAGCAGCTCAGCGTCGTCGAGATGGCGGCTGTGACGAACCTGGCTACGGGTGAGCACGCCGACATGCTGCCGCAGCGCGCTCTGCGCTCGGTCAGCCTGGACACCCTGGCCTCGCTCTTCGTCCCTAAGCTGAAGAAGAACGGGACGAACGGCAACGAGGTCGAAATGGTGCGGCTGCTGCTGCGCCTGCCCAACGAACGTGGTGAACTGCCGCAGAACATCGGAGTCTGGCCCAAGCAGAAGGATGTCGCCGAGGCGCTGGGGCTCAGCGTCGGCCGTATCCCGCAGATGTTGAAGACGCAGCGGCTGCGCTGGCAGAAGCTTCCCCTCGTCGCCGCTCTGCGGGAGGAGATCCTGGAGCTGGTTGCCGGGTTGGGCCGAGTCGCCTCGGCCGCCGAGATCGCCGACACTCTGGCGGTACGGCGGGGCACGCGCCTGCAGGGCCGTGAGCGGCGCCGGGCACTGGCCTTGGCCGCCGTCCGGGCCGTGGTCGAGATCGAGCAGCTCGATCCGGCCGCAAGCCAGTTCCGGCACATACCCAACCGCGAGGCCGCCCATGAGGGGCTGGGCGCAGGGCTACTGGCTCTGGAGGTGGGTGAGAACGACGGCCCCGACACTCCGTCCGCGCCCGGCCTGCTCGACTACGCACAGCGGCTGGGCAAGGTCGCCGACCGGCTGGCCCGGCTCGACACTCTGCCTACCGCGACCATCGTGCTGAGCGAGCTCGGCGCGATCACCCCGCCGCCGGGGACGATCGAGTGGGACGAGCGCCGCATGGTCGCGCTGGCCGCCGCCGCTTCCCGCAACGCCGCCGTCACGCCACGGCTGGAGATCTACCCCCGTGATCTGCCGCTGGTGCGGGCGCTGCGTCTCACCCAGGCGGGACTGGTCCGGCTCATTCCCGGCGTGCCCGAAGAGCGTCAGCCCGGTTTGACCGCCGCCGACCTCCACGAGCGGGTGTTGGCGCGGTTCCCGGAGATCACTGTCAAGGGTGAGCCGGAACTCCCCACCGGGGGGCCGCTGACCAAGGCCCTGCGCGAAGCGAGCTTCGACCTCACTCTCTCCACCAGGGAAGACACCAGGACCGTTCGCTACCTCCCCACCCGCATGGAAGAGGTGTCCAGCTACCTGACGGTCGGCGCCTGGCGACAGGCCACAAGGGTCAGTGCCGCCAGGCGCTACGCCGACGACCCGCAGCTCGCCGGTGCGGTGCGCGCCGAGGAACGGCTGCTCGCCTCCGCCGGGCGCGACGGCTTCCGGGTGCTCACCGTGCGCGCGGGGCTCAGCCAGGTGGCGGTGGCCGAGCTGGCGGGTGAAAGGTTCGGGGCTGAGACTACGTCGGTGACGGAGCTGTTCCTGACGGCCATGCACGATCTGGTGCCGCCCGGGATGAAGCCGACGTGGGACACGATTCTGCGGGCTGATGCGGCCGAGCCGGGCACCAAGGCGGCGTTGAAGTTCGCTGAATACGCGCGCACGGCTTGGGGGCGGGCTGAGCCGCAGATCAAGAAGCTGCTCGACCGCGGGTCCGGGCCGGTGCTGCTGACGGACGGCGGCGTGTTCGCCCGGTATGACGCGATGGGCGTGCTCGACCGGCTGGCGGCGACTGCCCGGCTCGGACGGCGTGGGTTGTGGCTGCTCTGCCCCCAGAACGAGGCGGCGCGCGAGCCCCGACTCGGGACGGCGGCCGTGCCGTACCAGGCCGGGCTGGGTGAATGGATCGAGCTGCCGGATTCGTGGGTGCGCAACGCCCACCGGAGTGGTGAGTATGCCGGAACGACGGGATCGGGAGACGCCAAGTGATCAACAGCGGGCTGCTGCGGGATGACCTGAAGGCCCAGGTCAAGGCAGTTGAGGCCGACCTTGGTAAGCAGGTCAAGGCAGTCTCTGAGGTCGGCGCGCGGCTGCGGTCCGAGTATGACTTGGCACGCAGGCTGGGGCGGACTGCTGCCACGTGGAGCTCCTGGCTGGATGAGCGGGTGACGCAGGTCGCGGTGGCGTGGGTGCTCGGCACCGTGTTCGTGCGGTTCTGCGAGGACAACCGCCTGATCCCGGAGCCTTATCTGACTGGGCCTGACGATGAGCGACGTGACCTCGCGCAGGCCAGATATGAGGCATATGTCGAGGAGGACCCGGACCCCACCTATCGCGGGTGGCTGGAGCGAGCCTTCGCCGAGCTCAGCGAGGGGCAGGCCGGAGAGCTGCTGTTCAATCGCAGGCACAACCCGCTGTTCCAGATCCCCATCTCACATGATGGGGCGCGGGAGCTGGTCGAATTCTGGCGCGAGCGGGACGAGACCGGGGAACTCGTTCACGACTTCACCGATCCGCTGAACGAGGACGGCACCGAGGGCTGGGACACCCGGTTCCTGGGTGACCTCTACCAGGACCTCTCCGAGGCAGCGCGGAAGACGTATGCCCTGCTTCAGACACCGGAGTTCGTCGAGGAGTTCATCCTCGACCGGACCATGGAGCCGGCGATCCGGGAGTTCGGCTACGAAGAGCTGAAAATGATCGACCCGACCTGCGGGTCCGGTCACTTCGTGCTGGGCGCCTTCCGGCGGCTCATTCGTTTGTACGGCGAACACCAGGCCGATCGGGATCGTCATGTGCGGGTACGGCTGGCGCTCGACTCGGTTCACGGCGTGGACCTCAACCCGTTCGCGGTCGCCATCGCTCGTTTCCGTTTGCTGGTCGCCGCAATGGCCGCCGCCGGAATGCGCACGATAAGGGAAGCAGTCAAATACGACTGGCCGATCCATCTGGCCGTCGGCGACTCGCTGATCAAAGCCCGTCAGCTCCCGCTAATTTTGGGCGACGACATCCCAGGTGATCCGCTTGCTGACTTCGCCTACGCCACCGAGGATGTGCACGAATACCCAGGCATTCTAGAGCAGGACCGCTACCACGTCGTGGTAGGAAACCCGCCGTACGTTCAGGTGGCTGACGACAGCCTGAACAAGGTCTACCGGGGCCTTTACGACGCATGCGCAGGCAGCTACTCACTCTCGGTGCCCTTCGCGCAACGGTTCTTCGAACTGGCTAAACGAGGGGATGCTGACGGACGCGGCTATGGCATGATCGGCCAGATAACGGCCAACTCGTTCATGAAGCGTGAATTCGGAACCAAACTGATCGAGGAGTTCTTCGCCCAAAAGGTGGAGTTGACGGAGGTGGTCGACACCTCCGGTGCTTATATTCCGGGACACGGCACGCCAACGGTTATTCTCGTCGGCACCAGGCGCACTGGACGTCTGCGGGCTGAAACCGTGCGGACAGTCCGTAGCGTTCAGGGCGAGCCGTCGGCGCCGGAGAATGCCGAGGAGGGTCTGGTTTGGCGGGCAATTCTTGAGCAGATCGACACTCCCGGATCGGTGAGCCAGTGGGTATCGGTAGACGACCTCGCGCGTGATCGCTATTTTGGCAAGCAACCCTGGATTCTTGCTGACGGTGGCTTGGAGATGGTTGAGCAGCTCAACGGCTCTGCCGTGATGCTTCTCAAGCAACTTACAGCAAGCATCGGGCGCACCACCTCGACGGGCGCGGATGACATCTTCTTCTGGCCCGACGTTGCTGGAGTTGAGCGTTTCGGGTACAGCGACCGCGTGCGTCCGATGGTGGTGGGTGACTCTATCCGAGACTTCGGCCTGAGGTTGCTTATCCAGGTAAGTGATCCATACGTCGATCGGACCAATCTTCAGGTGCTTGATGAGAAGGACCGGCTGATCTCGCGCCACCTTTGGCGTGACCGCTCAAGGCTACGCAACCGGAAGATTTTCGGAAAGACGCTCACAGCAAACGGCAGGCCCTGGTATGTGCACCTCGAGAGTTACTCCAGCAAACTCGCCACCGAACTTGGCATCGGATTCGCCTTTGTAGCAACGCATAACCACTTTGTTCTCGACCGTGCGGGCAGGCTGTTCAACCGAACTGCGCCGGTGATCAAGCTGCGGGTGGGGGCGAGCGAGGAGGACCACCTGCGCCTGCTCGGTCTCCTCAACAGCTCTGCCGCCTGCCTCTGGCTCAAAATGGTGAGCCATGATAAGGGAAGCCAGTCGGGGACGGGCGGCTTCATGCATGACGAATGGGAGCGGTTCTATGAGTTCACAGGTACCAAGCTGGAGGAGTTTCCGCTTCCGTCCGTATACCCCACAGAGCTGGGGACTGAGCTGGACAAGCTAGCCCAGCAGCTCGCCGCTACCAGCCCCGCGGCCGTTGCGTCGGCTGTGGTTCCGACGGTTAGGGTTCTTCGAGAGGCTAAGGCCGCTTGGGAGTCCATTCGAGGGCGGACGATTGCCCTACAGGAGGAATTGGACTGGCAGGTCTACTCCCTCTATAACTTGCACTCCGACGATCTGCGCGCACCAGTAGGTGACGTACCACAATTGGCACTCGGTGAGCGGGCATTCGAAATCGTGCTTGCGCAGAGGGTGAAAGCCAACCGAGCAGAGACAGTATGGTTCGACAGGCACCACTCCACGCCCATCACGGAGATCCCGGAGCACTGGGCGGAGCCGTACAAGGAGATCGTTCAGAAGCGGATCGACGCGATCGAGTCGTCGCGGGCGATCGGGATGGTGGAGCGGCCGGAGTACAAGCGGCGGTGGGCGACCGAGGGCTGGGATGTCCTGCAGGAGAAGGCACTGCGCTCGTGGCTGCTGGACCGGATCGAGGCGCGTGAGCACTGGTTCGACGACAACGGGCAGCCGACGATTCTCACGCTTCCGCGCCTGGTTGACGCCCTTTCGCGGGATGACGACTTCGTTTCCGTCGCGGCGCTCTATGCTCCGCGCCGGGATCTGTCGGCGGTCGTCGCCGATCTGATCTCCACGGAGCACGTTCCTTTCCTGGCCGTGCTCCGCTACAAGCCGAGCGGGCTGAAGAAGCGGGCCGACTGGGAAGAGGTCTGGGACCTTCAGCGGCAGGAGGACGCCGCGCCTGAGTTCTCCGACAATCCGGCAGTGAAGACGAAGAAGCAGATCCGCGACTTGATCCCGGTGCCGCCGAAGTACACGTCGGCCGACTTCCTGCGCAACTCCTTCTGGTCGGCGAGGGGCAAGCTCGACGTGCCGAAGGAGCGCTTCATCTCCTACGGCGCCACCAGCACCCAGACCCCCGACCTCTACGGCTGGGCCGGCTGGGACCACCGCGAGCAGGGCCAGGCTCTCGCCACCTACTTCACCAACCACCCCATGACCACCGAGGAGATCACGCCCTTCCTCGCGGGCCTGCTCGAACTCCAGCCGTGGCTCTACCAGTGGCACAACGAGTTCGACGTCATGTACAGCGGTTCTCCGGTGGACTTCTTCGCCGCCTACCGCCAGCAGATCCAGGGGGAGCACGGACTGACTGACGACGACCTGCGCAAGTGGGCTCCGGCCAAGCCGGCTCGCGCCAGCCGTACCAAGAGGTGACACTGGCTGGGGGGCTGGGCCTTCGAGCGGAGACTCATGACCAGCAGAGGTCGACGTCGATGTACTTGCGGGCCACCTTGTAGATCTTCTCGTCCGTGGTGACCAGGGCGCAGTCCAGGGCTTCGGCCAAGGCGACGTAGGTGGCATCGTAACCGTTGAAGTTGGCCCGCAGGTCCCAAGCGCGCCCGGCCGTCACGTCGTCGCTGTGGCGGGTGAAGGGTAGGCCCGCTTTGACGAGCCGGGCGCCTTCGGCGCGGGCCTCGCTGATCTTCCCGCCGAGAAGCAGGCCGCGCAGGGCGTTGCGGAACTCGTAGTCGAGCAGGTGGGGGATGTGGAGCCGGTTTCCCGCGACGCGCGCCAGCAGTTCGTCTGTGGGGGCGGATCCGGCCAGGGCCTCGATGAGCGCCGAACTGTCGATGACGATCACGACTCGCGGATCTTCCGTATCTCGGTGACGACATCGTCGTGGCTCGCTCCACCGCCCAACGACCGGAGTGCTTCCAGCCGTTCTCTGATCGTGTCGGGGGCGGGAGTGGAGGCTACCTCGGTCAGGATGTCGGCCACATAGGCGGACAGTGACATGCGCTTGCGTGCGGCCCTCGCTTTCAGTTCGGCGACTACCTCCGCGTCCAGTCCTCTGACCTGCAAGGTGGCATCCATGATGAAAGCATACTGCTTTTTCCGCATGAGTAACATGCATGTCGCATTGGGAGGGCCGCGCCGGGGAGGAAGGCTGCTGAACCGGGCGCCGCTTCGTGCTGTGACATGAATCACGCAGAGGGTTGTTATCATTTCTCTCAGGAGTTGCTGACGGTGCAGTAAAGCCTGCCTGTGGAGGGTGTGGAGCGATGAGCGGCATGGGTTCCATTCACACCCCGGTTCCGGCTGTCGTGATCATCGACACGCGCAATCTCGTCGGGCAGGCCAAGTCCGTGCTGGGTGTGGCGCGCAACCCGACAGTGCCCGGGGTCTGCTCGGCCCTGGCCCTGTACGGCTTCGACGTCCGGAAGGTCATCGCCGCCACCGGGACACGCTCGCAGGGAAACGTCGCGCCGGGCAGCCCCCTGGAGAGCATGCTGGCCGCCAACTGCGACTACGCCGCGCAGATCCGGGTGGCGGGAGGCGTGGTGGTCGAAGGCTACCTCCGTGACCGATACGGCAAGGCGGAGGAGAAGCAGGTTGACGTGCTGTGCGCCCGTGCTATCGCGGAGGAGGCCTACGCCGTGCGGCATGGCTCCTCACAGGCTCGGGCTGTCGTGCTGCTGAGCATGGACTCAGACCTCACGCCGATGTTCGAGTTCGCGCAGTCGCTCGGTGTGCCGGTTTTCGCCGCGGCCTCGTCCGCGGTGCACAACCGGGATCTCGCCCACTGGTTGCTGCTGGGACAGGCGGCCCTGGCCACCATGACCGGCGCGGTGGGCCTGACGGGTCATGGGATGCGCGACCGGGTGGCGCGGGCGGCCTTCGAGCGTTGGAGCCAGCCGCTCATGTGGAAGGTCAAGGGCAGGGCGAAGCGGAACAACCGGGATGTGGTGCGACTCCGGCACTCCTCGGGGATGCAGGGCACCGCCATCGTCGAGGAGTTCGGCGGTCGCTGGCCCGCGGTGGGAAGCACCCACTCGCTCTACCCGGCCGGGGTGGATCTCGGTGAGCGGAGCAACGAGTTCCCGCTGGTGATGCTGACCCGTGCGGCCGCGACCGGACGTCATCCCGACCTGGTGCGGGCGATGGTCGTCGAACGGGTCGGCCCGACCAAGGCGCTGGTCCGCCTCGACATCGGCGGATGCGCGAAGATCGAAATTCCGGTGGACAACACGGGGATCGGCCGTCGGATCCTGGTCCACGTCGACGGCCCGCAGGTGCGTCTCGTCGGGGGTTTGGAGCCAGGAGAGCCGACTTCGGGACGTTCAGCCGTGCTCGCCCCGGTGATCGCCGAGGTGACCGGGGGGATGCCGAAGACCGGTGCGACCAAGGCGGTGCTCGCCGATGGTTCGCCGGTGTCGCTCCGGCTCCCGCTGAGGCAGCCCGCTTCAGTCGGCACGAGGTATGCGGCGGTGTCCGCGGGCATGCTGCGGGGCGGATTCCCGCTCTATCAGGCGGTTTCCAGCCCGCTCCCACGTGACGGGTTGTGAAATGACTGAGGGCGGATCCAGTGGATCCGCCCTCAGTTCTTGCTTACGACCGGCCCCTACGTCCGGCACAGTGTGATGTCCTCGCGGACGCACTCAGTATTAGTGTTTACGTCGCTCACGTCAAGCGAAAGCTGGCCGGTCGGTCCGGGTGAAACACCAGGTAGTGGGCGCAATCAGGCACGGCAAGCGGCGATCATAGAAGAGCACGCGACACAGTGAAGGAGAGGTCCGTTCGCCCATGGAACAGCAGCCGTTGCTCCGCGATGTGATCGACATCAAGGAGTCGATCTCCACGTCAGACTTCGTGCTGCGCCTGGCCGAGGCAGTGACGCCCGAGGGTGCCGAGCACGCGCTGAAGGACTATGTGGTCACCGAGCGGTTGCTGGGCAACTTCGACGAAGCGCTTGGGCTGATCAGGTCGGCGCTCGACGGGCACGAGTCGAAGGCCGCCTACCTGCACGGATCGTTCGGTTCCGGTAAATCGCACTTCATGGCCGTGCTGTACGCCTTGCTCAGCGGCAACCGGACCGCTCGTGCCATGGGCGTTTTCGACAAGGTGCTGACCAGGCACGAGTGGCTGGTCAACGACGGCAAGAAGTTCCTGCTCGTGCCGTACCACATGCTGGGCGCCAAGGCCATGGAGCAGCGGGTCCTGGGCGGTTATGTCAGCCACATCAAGCGGCTGCACCCCGACGCGCCCACGCCACAGGTCTATCGGACCGACTCGCTGTTCGCCGACATCAGGGCCATGCGTGCCCGGATGGGTGACGCGGCGGTCATCGGCGGGCTTGGTAGCGGCGACGAGGGTGAGGACGACGAGTGGGGCGAGTCCTTCGCGTGGACGCCTGAGCTGCTTGACCAGGCGCTGGCGGCCGAGGAGCGACATGACGGAGCCGAATCCGACGAGGTCGAGCTTCCGCCACTCGACCTCGTCAACCCGAGCACCCCGGCCGAGCTGCGGGCCAAACTGGTCCATGACGCGAGTACCAGCCTGCTGCCGGGCTTCGCGCAGAACGCGGCCGAGGACGAGCACGGCTTCATCTCACTGGACGCCGGCCTGTCGGTGATCGCTCAGCATGCCAAGGTGCTGGGCTACGACGGTCTGATCCTCTTCCTGGACGAGCTGATCCTCTGGCTGGCGACGCTCATCCACGATCAGAAGTTCGTGGCCCGTGAGGCTAGCAAGATCACGAACTTTGTCGAGGGCGGCGACGCCCGGCGCGCCATTCCCGTGGTGTCATTCATCGCGCGTCAGCGCGACCTGCGGGAACTGGTCGGTGAGGAAGTGGACGCCGGTGCCGCGGAATCCTCGATCCAGGACACGCTGAACCTCGCCTCCGGGCGCTTCGACAAGATCACCTTGGAGGACCGCAACCTTCCGCAGATCGCCCACGCCCGCCTGCTGAAGCCCAAGCCGGGCAATGCGCCGCTGATCGACGTCGCGTTCGCACAGACGAAAAGGGTCGGCCCGCAGGTATGGGACACCCTGCTCGGGTCCGAGCAGGGCACGACCGGAGCGGACGAGGAGTCATTCCGGCTCACCTATCCGTTCTCGCCCGCCTTCATGGACACCCTGGTCCATATCTCCTCCGCCCTGCAACGCTCCCGCACCGGTCTGAAGCTCATGGGCCAGCTCTTCGCCAACCACCGCGACGACCTGCGACTAGGCCAGCTCGTTCCGTTGGGTGAGCTGTATCCAGTGATCGCCGACGGGGGAGACAAGCCGTTCGTCGACAGCCTCAAGGTGGTCTTCGAGGCCGCCGACAAGCTGTACAAGACCAAGCTCCGGCCCTACCTGCTGACCTCGGCCAACGTCACCGAGGATGACGTCGAGCAGTATCTGCACCGACCCGAGAGCATCACCGATCCGCAGCTGGCCCAGCGCTGCAAGGTGTTCGTCGGTGACAACCAGCTCATCTGCACCCTGCTGCTGTCGGCGCTCGCACCCAGCGTTCCCGCGCTCAGCGACCTGACCAACCGCCGCCTCGGCGCGCTCAACCACGGTTCGGTGACCGCTCCGATCCCCGGCAGCGAGGTCGGCATCATCACGAACAAGGTGGCCGAATGGGCCGCCCGTTTCCCCGAGATCAAGGCCACCGGCACCGGCGCCACCGCGGGCGTACGGCTGGAGCTGGCGGGCATCGACGTCGACACGGTCATCGCCAACGCAGCGGTCAACAACAACCCCGGCAACCGGATAGCGCTCGCCAAGAAGCTGCTCCTCGAAGAACTGGACGTCGACCACTCCGACGGCCGGCTCGGCGCCGACGAGCTGCGATTCGTCTGGCGTGGCTCGAATCGCACCGTCGAGGTGATCTTCGGGAACATCGCTGACGAGGATGAGCTCCTCGACCACGACCTGCAGCCGCAGATCGACGGCCAGTGGCGGATCGTGGTCGACCTGCCCTTCGACGAGAACGGCTACGAGCCGGTCGACGACGTCCGTCGCCTGCGTGAACTGGGCGAGAGGCAGCGGGAGCGTACTCGGACCGTCGCCTGGGTACCGACCCATCTTTCCGCGCAGCGGCTGGACGACTTCAAACGCCTCGTGATCATCGACAAGGCGCTCTTCGACGACAACCGGTTCAATACCCAGTACGCGGCGCACCTCAGTCCCGACAACCGGGCCCGGGCAAAGGGCCTACTGGAGAGCCAGAAGCAGGCGCTGCTCAAGAACGTGAAGTCCGCCTTCAAACAGGCGTACGGCCTGGCCAAGCAGACCGAGGCCGACGTCAAAATGGGCTTCGACCAACATTTGGTCTCGCTGCGCGATATCGATGGCCTCACCCTGTCGTTCGGGCAGTCGATGCACGAAGCGATCCGGGCCGTCGCGGGCAAGTTGCTGGCCGTGCAGTTCCCCGAGCACCCGAACCTCGACCCGGACGGCAGCCGGGTCGCGGTGAAACCGCTCGACGCCAAGACGGTCTTCACCCACGTGCGGGCCGCCGCGGAAGCCCGCGACGGCCGGGTGGAGGTGTCCGCCAAGGACCGCAAGCTGATGGAACGGATAGCAGGGCCGCTCGGGCTGGGGCAGCAGAAGGAGGCATACTTCGAGCTGTATCACCGGTGGGCTGACCACTTCCGGCGGATGGCGCAGACCGAGGGCGTGACCGGTGACCTGAGTCTGATCCACCTCATCGACTGGATGGACGAGCCCGACAAGCGTGGCCTGGAGCCGTTCCTGGCCAACCTGGTGGCCGCTTGTTTCGCGGAGATGGACGATCGGGTGTGGGTGCGTGGTGGCGTTCCGCTCGACCCTGCTCCCGAGCTGTCGCAGATCAAGCCGGGAGACGCGCTGCGCAGCCAGCCTTTGCCCAGCGAGAGCGACTGGGGTATTGCGCGGGAGAGGTTCGAGACCATCTTCGGTGACAAGGCCCCGACGCTCCGGCGTGGTCGGATGGTGCACCAGTTCGCACGGCAGATCCTCACGGCCGCCCGCCGTTTCCAGGAGCCCGCGGCGGGGCTGGTCGAGCAGTTGGAGCGCCACGCCGTCTTCCTCGGCCTGGACGAGACCGACGACAGCGGGCGGCTCGCGATCGCACGGCGATCGCTCGACCTGCTGAAGGCACTCGTGGCGACCGGGGAGGTCGGGGCAGGGGCGGCGTCGGCGAAGAAGACCATCGAAACCCTGGCCCGCTTCGACCTGAACCCCGTGAGTCCCGACCGGTACGGGACTTCCATCAAGAAGGCCGAGGCCGTCTCCCAGGCACTCGTCGCGGCCTCGTGGGACACACTGGACCTGGCGTCGGGCCAAGGGCCCGAGGGGCAGGCGCTCCTGGAATCGCTGCAGGGTGTGGCCCGCGCCGACCAGCGCACGGCTGATCTGGTCGAAGCGCTGAACAAGATCCGTCGTGAGGTCACCGCGCTGATCAAGCGCAACCAGAAGGATCCGCAGCCCCCTCCGCCCGTACCCACCCCGCCGCAGCCGGGGCCCGAGAATGTGGATCTGACCACCGGCACCAGTCACCCGCGCGTGCCTGGAGAAAGCCCAGCCCGCCAGTCGAGCGGCCGCCGCCGTACGACCGCGTCCAGGGCGGTCGCAGAGCTGCAGGCCGACCTGGCGGAGCTGGCTGCCAGGCGGCCGGGGGCCACTATCGAAATCACGTGGCAGGTCGTCGACTGATGGGAAGCACCGTCCGGCTGAACACCGCAACCGTCGCGCAGTACCTGACATCGCAGTCGTCCCTGGCCTCGTCGTTGACGGGGAAAGGGCGGCAGCGGGTCGTGCTGCTGCGTTCCGAGCCTCAGTGGGACGGGCCAGGGGAGGTTGCGTGGGGGGCAGGGCAGCGGGCACAGATCGCTGCCGCCGCGTCGCCGCTGGCCGTCCACGAGTTGGTGCTCGGGCACTTGAAGGCCGGTGCCGATGCCCCTGCGGTTCTGGTGGTGCTCACCGACCGTGAGCAGCCCGAGCTTGATCCGGGAATCCTCGCCCAGGTGCACAAGCAGCGCATAGAGACCGTCGACCGATGGAACGTCGTTCGGGAGGCGTTCGGCGCCGAGCAGATCGACCCTCGGCTGAGGGACACCAGCTGGGCGGCCGAAGCACTTCTGGACGCAGCCCCGCCGGGCGGCTGGCCTCCGCTGGCGGGCGGCCTGCTGTCGCGCCCCGCCGCGCTGGCCGAACTCGCACTGCGCAGACTCCGGCTCGGGCGGTACGCCGCCGATGGCGATCAGATACTAGGCGACAACCTGGATGTTTATGCCCTGCTGTCGTGGTCGCTGAGCCCGGGCGGGCCAGAGCGGCTGCTGGCCCGGCGGGCACCCGAGCGAGAAGGCCTGGTCGCCTTCCTAGGTGAGGAGGACCAAGCTGGGGTTGCAGGCCGGGCGCTGCTCGCCCTGGTGACGGCCGAGCACGGTCCCGATGCGGTGCCGTACGGACTGGTCTGCGCGGCGCTGTGGCAGCACGCCGACGCCGACGCGCAGGTCTATCGGGCCCGTGGTCGGGCCGAGCGGTGGTTCGGCGAGCAGCCACCTGCGGTGGGCGAAGCTCTGGACGCGATGGTGACGGCATTCGGCCGAGCATGCGAGGAATTCGTGACTGTGCTGCTCGGTATGGGCCGCACCGACACGGATGGGGCAACGGCACGGGAGGCTCGGCGGATCACCGGAGCGGTGCTGGACCGGGCCGACGCCCTGGCCCGGCAGTTCGGAGCCGACACGGCCGCCAGCCCGATTCTGGCCACCGGGTTGAAGGCACGCTTCGTCGCGGCCGGGCAGGCCCTCGCGGGTGGGGAGCCGCAGGCGGTCGAGGCAGCCGTACAAGCACTGAACGCCCACCACCTGGCGGCCGACCCGGACGCCCGGGTCAGGATCGAGCGGGTTCGGATGGGGCAACGACTGGCCCGGTGGCTCGCGACCGATCCGGCCACCGACGCTGAGACGGTCGCGGCGGCGGTGCGGCGGCATATCGCCGAGACCGGCTGGGTGGATCAAGCGCTCGAACACATAGAGTCCGGAGGCGATCCCGAACCGGTGCTGAAGGCCGCCTACGACAGGCTGGGCGCCCGAACGCGTGAACAGCGGAGGAAGATCGACAAGTCCTTCGCTACGACGCTGGCAGGATGGACCGCCGCCGGAACCGACCCCGGCTCGATGCTCACCGTCGAGACCTTCCTGCACCGCGTGATCCGCCCGTTGGTGGTGCCCAAAGCGACGCGCCGAGTGCTGCTCCTGGTCCTGGACGGCATGAGCGCGGCGATAGCCACCGAGCTGGGGGAGGAGCTACGCCGGCATTGGGCCGAGTACGACCCGCTGGGGGAGGTCGAGGGTCAGCCGCGACGTCGGGCCGTGGCCGCTGCCCTGCCCACGCTGACAGCGGTGTCGCGCACGTCACTGTTGGCGGGCAAGCTCATGAAGGGCGCTCAGGCAGACGAGAAGCGCCTGTTCCCCGCCCATCGGTTCTGGGGCGGGGCTCCGGCCGCGGTCTTCCACAAGGATGATCTGCGCGGCGACACGGTTGGCGACCCGTTCGGGCCGGAATTGACCGAAGCGCTAACCGACCAGCGCACCCATGTTGCGGTCGTGCTGAACACCATTGACGATCGCCTCGCCAAGGAACAGAAACTGGGCGATGGCGCGTGGCGGCTCGACCAGATCGGCAAACTGAGGGAGCTGCTGCGGGTTGCCGCCGAGCAAGGCATGGCGGTGATCATCACCAGTGACCACGGGCACGTGGTGGATCGTCACGGGGTAAAGATCAGTGGCGAGGACATGGGCTCCGCCCGCCACCGGGCGCCGGGTGGGGCACTGACAGAGACAGAGATCGTGTTGTCCGGGCCTCGGGTCGTGTGGCCCGAACCCGGGAGTGAGATCGTAGCGCTGTGGGACGCGGATTCCCGCTACACCGCGCAGAAGGCCGGATACCACGGCGGTGCCTCGGTGGCCGAGTTCACCATCCCGATCCTGGCGTTCCTCCCTTTCGGCGCGGAGGCGCCCAAGGGATGGCGCGAGCTGGGCGACCAGCGCCCGGCATGGTGGATGGCGGACGCCATTCGTCCGGTGGTGACCGGGGAGACCGCCAGATCGATCAAGCCGGTGAAACGGCCAAAACCCCAGCCGGTGGCCGGGGAGGCGCTGTTCGAGGTGGAGCCCGCCCCTCCGGCGAGGGCTGCCGAGGATGTCCTCGTTGGCGCCCTGCTGGCGTCCGAGATCTTCAAGGAGCAGGTGACCCTGCTGGCGCGTAAGCCGCCAATGGACAAGGTAGAGACCGCGATCCAGACGTTGGTCGACTCCGGCACCATTCCGGCCACTGCGCTGGCTCAGCGGATCGGTTACCCGGCGACCAGAGCGGACGGCTTCGCCGCGGTGCTGCGCCAGCTTCTGAACTACGACGGAGTGCAGGTTCTTGAGACCTTGCCGGACGGCCGGACACTGCGGTTAAACACAGGGCTGCTCCGAGATCAGTTCGAGCTGGGACACTAGTGCCCATGGGGAACGTTCGATCATCGCAGGTCAGCGTGGCGCGACGACGTGGGGTGATCGACGCTCTTCGCCGCGGAGCCGTACCCGAAAGTGGTCTTGACCTGCTCGCCACCGGCCTGGACCGGTTCGAGGTGGCGCTGGACGCCGAGCTGGCGGCCGTGGCTTCCGGGGCCTCCGTGTTCAAGGCCGTGCGGGGAGAGTACGGCTCGGGCAAGACGTTCTTCACCCGCTGGCTGGGGGAGCGGGCCAAGCGGCGGAATTTCGCGGTCTCGGAGATTCAGATTTCCGAGACCGAGACTCCGCTGCACAAGCTGGAGACCGTCTACCGCCGACTGATCGAGCGGCTGACCACCGCAAGCTTTCCGCCGAGCGCGTTGCGACCGGTGGTGGACGCCTGGTTCTATGCGCTGGAAGAGGACGCGTTGGCCGCCGGGGCGTCGGAGGAGGAGCTCCCCGCCGAGGTGGAGAAGCTGCTGGTCGCCCGGCTGGCCGAAGTGTCGAGGCACGCACCATCCTTCGCCACCGCGCTGCGCGGCTACCGGAACGCGTTGGCGGCCGGAGACGAGGCGACCGCCGCCGCCGTTCTGGCCTGGCTGGGCGGGCAACCACACGTGGCCGCCGCCGCGCGCCGGGCCGCCGGAGTACGGGGCGAGCTTGACCACTTCGGGGCGTTCGGATTCCTGCAGGGGCTGCTCACCGTGCTGCGCGATACGGGGCATCCGGGGCTCTTCGTCGTTCTGGACGAGGTGGAGACCCTGCAACGGGTACGCTCCGACGCCCGGGACAAGGCACTCAACGCGCTACGCCAGCTCATCGACGAGGTGCACTCCGGCCGGTTTCCCGGCCTGTATCTCGTGATTACCGGTACCCCCGTCTTCTTCGACTCCCCGCAGGGTGTGCAGCGGCTCCCCCCGCTGGCCCAGCGGCTCGCCACCGACTTCACGACAGACCCGCGCTTCGACAACCCACGTGCGGTCCAGGTTCGCCTACCGGGATTCACTCTGGATTCGCTGGTGGGACTGGGGGTAACCATCCGGGACCTCTACGCGGTTGGCGCTTCCGAGCGGATCAAGATCATGGCCGATGACGCCTACATCGCCGATCTGGCCCGCGCGGTTGGAGGAGCGCTCGGCGGCAAGGTCGGGGTGGCGCCACGGCTGTTCTTGAAGAAGCTCGTCGGCGACGTGCTCGACCGCATCGACCAGTTCGAGGACTTCGACCCGCGGCAGCACTACAGGCTGACGGTGACCAGCAGCGAACTCACCGACGTCGAACGGAACCTCGCGGCCTCGGCCGACGACATCGACCTGGACGTGTGATGGAGGATCGGCTTGACCTGGTGGTGTTGCATCACATTGTCAACACGCTCGGCTGGCCGGATCTGCGCCCCCTGCAGCGGGAGGCGATCGGGCCGCTGATGGATGGCGAGGACGCGGTGCTCCTCGCCCCGACCGCCGGCGGGAAGACCGAGGCGGCGTGCTTTCCGCTGCTTTCGGCGATGACGGCCCACCGATGGTCCGGGGTGTCGGTGCTGTACCTGTGCCCATTGAAAGCGCTGCTCAACAATCTGGCTCCGCGCATCGACTCCTATGCCCAGTGGGTGGGGCGGCGGGCCGGGCTCTGGCATGGTGACGTCCGGGAATCGCAGCGGCGGCGGATCCGGCTCGATCCACCGGACATTCTCCTCACCACGCCGGAGTCGCTGGAGGCGATGCTGATCGGGGTGAAGACCGATCACGAGCACCTGCTGGGGCAGGTCCGCGCGGTGGTTGTTGACGAGGTACACGCCTTCGCCGGTGACGATCGGGGCTGGCATCTGCTGGCCGTACTGGAACGCCTGGAGCGGGTGACCGGGCGGCGAATCCAGCGGGTCGGACTGTCGGCGACCGTAGGCAACCCCGATCACCTGCTGACCTGGCTGCAGGGGGCCGGCGCGGGCAAGCGAAACGGCAGGGTGGTCGCACCGGAGCTGACAGCCTCAACCGCGACCGGTGAGGTGGAGCTCGACTATGTGGGTTCGCTGGAGAACGCCGCGAAGCTGATCGCGACGCTGCACCGTGGGGAGAAACGGCTGGTCTTCTGTGACTCCCGACGACAGGTGGAGCAACTCGGGGCCGCGCTGCGCGCCCGCGAGGTGACGGTCTTCCTGTCCCACGCCTCGCTGTCGGTGGAGGAACGCGCCCGGTCGGAGCAGGCGTTCGCCGAGGCGCGTGACTGCGTCATCGTGGCCACGTCCACGCTCGAACTCGGCATCGACGTCGGAGACCTGGACCGGGTGATCCAGATCGACTCACCGAGCACGGTTGCGTCGTTCCTGCAGCGGATCGGGCGCACTGGGCGGCGGGCGGGCAGCGTTCGTAACTGCCTGTTCCTGGCGACGAGGAAGGACACGTTGCTCCAGGCGGCCGGGCTGCTGTTGCTGTGGGGGCGGGGCTGGGTGGAACCGGTGATCCCGCCGCCCGAGCCGCGGCATCTGGTCGGTCAGCAACTGCTGGCCGTCACGCTTCAGCAGCTCAAAATCGGTGACCAGCTCTGGGCCGAGGAATGGAACGGACTGGCCCCCTTCGATCGCTCGGCTGCACCCATCCTGAATCACCTGCTCGACGAGGGATATCTCAACGAAGACAGCGGGCTTCTCTTCATCGGGCTCGAAGCCGAGAAACGCTTCGGGCGGCGTCACTTCATCGAACTGACCGCGTCCTTCACCGCGCCTCCGCAGTTCACCGTACTGTCAGGTCGCCAGGAGATCGGGCAGACCGACACCTCGGTGCTGACCGAGCAGCGCGAAGGGCCGCGACTCCTGCTGCTCGGAGGGCGGAGCTGGCGGGTGAATTTCATCGACTGGACTCGGAGGAGAGTCTTTGTCGAGCCGGCTGATCGAGGCGGTGTCGCCAAGTGGACAAGCAGCGGGATCTCCGGGCTGTCATTCGCTTTGACGCGTGCCATGCGGGAGGTTCTGCTCGGTTCTGACCCCCCGGTTGCGCTGACCCGGCGTGCGCAAGCATGCCTGGTGGACTGGAGGGAGGAGGAGGCTCCGGGCGTGGTGCATCCGGGGGGAACGCTCATCACCAGGACTGGTGATGAGGTGCGCTGGTGGACCTGGGCAGGTTACCGGGCCAACGCGACCTTGGCTGCGACACTCTCCTCGATCGCGGATCCCGTCCAACGTCCGACCGACTTCTCGATCCGGCTGCGTGAGGATCTGACTCCAGCTTCCTGGCAGAGGGCGCGGGAGAGCGTTGGAGGTGGTCGACTTCTCGTCCTGCCAGATGTCGATCGCCGAGCTGTCAACGGGTTGAAGTTTGCGGCTGTCCTGCCCGAACGCCTGGCGATCGCCACGGTCGCAGCCAGACTCGCTGACATCGACGGAGCCCGAACCGTCCTTGCCGAGACCGCCCGGCTCCTCCTGCGCGCCTAGAGCCTCCAGCTGACCCGGCGTGATTCGGTGGAGTGTGCCTCTGACCTGCACGAGCCTGCTCGGTGATCTCCGTGGTCAACGCGTAGAGAAGGACGAGCCCCGGCCAGCGGCTGGTCAGAGAGCTGGCGAGGCGCCACTCCCTAAACCGGTGCCCGGCGGGGAAGGGGCAGCTATCCCCAGCCTGCCGGCAGGTCGAAGGTCCAGCCGGGCTGCCAGTCGAATGGCGCGTCGACCAGTTCCTCCAGCGGCACGCCGCCGAGCAGATGCTGCAACGCCCAGCGGTTGGCCGAGTGAGCGATCACCAGGATCCGGCCGGAGTCACGCGCGCGATGCCGGAGAAAGTCGCGGGTGTGCTCGACCACCTGCCGGTAGCTCTGCCCGCCGGGCCAGGGCAGGTCGAGGTGCCGTGACCGGAGCGCAGCCAGCTCTGCCACCGGGCGCCCGTTCCACGATCCGTAGTCGCACTCCCGCAGCCGCGCGTCCTGGAACATGGGGATCCCGCTGCCAGAGAAGGCGATCTCGGCGGTCTGTACGGCACGCCGCAGGTCCGAGCTGTACACCGCCGTGATGCCGTCGTCGCGGCGGCGCTGCCCGAGCTGCGCGGCCTGACGGCGTCCTGCGGCCGACAACTCGCCCTGCAGCCACCCCGTCGCGATCCCCGCCTCGTTGTCGGTGGTGGTCGCATGGGTCTCGTACACGATGATCGGCACGGCCGGATCCCGCCATGCCTGAAGTCGCCCAGACAACGCCATGCCGCCGAGCTCCGACGTTGATATGAAAGGTCCAACGATTAGTGGGAGACCGGCCGGGGGAGGGGCGCGTCGATGTCGTACAGCCTGGCGTCAACGTGGTTGAGCGCGTGCCGTACCGCGCCCAGGACCACGGCCTGGTCGGCCAGCGTCGAGATCGCCAGCGCAGGCGGCTCCAGGCACAGCGGGTCGAGGTGGCGGCGCAGCGGTTCGAGCAGCACGTCGCCGGAGCGGGAGACGCCGCCGCCGACCACGACCAGGTCGGGGTCGACGGTCAGCACCAGGGCGGCGATGCCCTCGGCCAGGTCGTGGGCGTACTGCTCGACGGCCCAGCGGGCGGCCGGATCGCCGGTGCGGGCCTGGGCGAAGACGATCGCGGCGGCCTCCTCGGGCTGGGTGCCGGCAGGCAGGCCCTGGTAGGCGGTCAGGTGGGAGGGTGCGCGGTGCCACCCGATGAGCGGCAGCGCGCCGATCTCGCCGGCCGAGCCGTGCCGTCCCCTGTGCAGCCTGCCGTCGATGAGGATGCCCGCGCCGGTGCGGACGCCGGACAGGACGAAGACCAGGTCGGCGACGTCCTGGGCCTGGCCGCTCCAGCCTTCGGCGAGCGCGGCCAGGTTGCAGTCGTTCTCCACGAGGACCGGGCAGTCGAACCGGCCGCGCAGCTCGCCGGCGAGGTCGAGGCCGGTCCATTCGGGCAGGCCGACGGAGAGTTTGACGACGCCGGCGCCGGTCACCACGCCCGTGGTGCCGACGCAGACCGCGGCCACCTGGGGGGGAGTGACGCCGGCCGCCTTCAGCGCGCTCTCCATCGTGGACCGCGTCAAGGCCAGTCGCTCGGCGCGGCCGCAGGTGGCGCTCACGCGCTCGGCGTGCGCGGACACGACGTTGCCGTTGAGGTCGGCGACGGTGGCCCTGACGCTGTAGGAGCCGATGTCGACGCCGAGGACGTGGCCGCCGGTGGTGTGGAAGGCCACCAGCCGGGCCGGGCGGCCCATCTGCCCGGTCTCCGGCGGCAGTTCCTTGAGCCAGCCGGCCGCCAGCAGCTCCTCGACCAGGCTCTCCACGGTGGGACGCGAGAGTCTGGCGCGTTTGGCCAGGTCGGTCAGGCCGATCGGGCCCTGGTCGCGCAGCGCGCGCAGCGTCGCCACCAGATTGATCCGCCGTAGCCGTGAGGTGTCGCCCCCGCGAATCGTCACCATCGCTCCCTTGACAGGCTCTGTGTTAACAAATAAAAACATCCTTCATTAGTAAGTCGCAAGCCGGAGAGGACTCCCATGGTCACACTCGCCGTCATCGGGGCGGGACTGCGCGGGCTGAGCTATGCCCGCCGCGCCCTGGAGACCGGCAGGGCCCGCGTCGTCGCGGTCGCCGAACCCGACCCGCGACGGCGTGCGAGCCTCGCGGCCGAACACGGCGTCCCCGCGGAGAACGTCTTCACCGACTGGCGTGACCTGCTGGCCCGTGAACGGCTGGCCGACGCGGCCGTGATCGCCACCCAGGACCGCATGCACCTGGAGCCCGCCGTGCGAGCGGCCGACCTCGGCTACCACATCCTGCTGGAGAAGCCGATGGCGCCCACCGAGGAAGACGCGGTCGCCATCGCCGAGGCCGCCGAGCGCAACGGCGTGCTGCTGGCCGTCTGCCACGTGATGCGCTACACGCCCTACACCACCACGCTCAAGGCGCTGATCGACAAGGGCCGCATCGGCCAGGTCATGAACATCCAGCACCTGGAGCAGATCGGCTGGTGGCACCAGGCACACTCCTTCGTCCGGGGCAACTGGCGCAGCGAGGCCGAGTCGGCTCCGATGCTACTCGCGAAGGCCTGCCACGACCTCGACTGGATCATCCACATCAAGGGCGCGCTGCCCGAGCGGGTCTCCTCCTTCGGCAACCTCGTGCACTTCCGTCCCGAACAGCGCCCGACGGGCGCCGCGGACCGCTGCCTCGACTGCCCGGTCGAGGCCGCCTGCCCGTACTCCGCCAAGCGCCTCTACCTCGACTGCCTCGGCGATCCGGCCAAGGAGTTCTGGCCGCTGTCGGCGGTGACCGCCGACCACACCGAGGCGGGCGTGTTCGCGGCGCTGCGCGACGGGCCGTACGGCAGATGCGTCTACGCCTGCGACAACGACGTGGTCGACACGCAGGTCGTGACCATGGAGTTCGCCGACGGCACCTCGGCCACCTGTACGGTCACCGCCTTCGCCGCCCTCGAACACCGCAAGACCCGCGTCTTCGGCACCCACGGCTCCATCGAGGGCGACGGTGTGGTGCTGCGGGTGCACGACTTCCTCACCGACAAGGTGTCGGTGATCGACACCCAGGCCGGCGCGGACGCCTCGGCGGCCTCCGGGCACGGCGGCGGCGACGACGCGCTGCTGGACGCGTTCGTCGACGCCATCGCGGACAACGCCCCGCAGCTCGTCCTGACCAGCGGCAATGAGAGTCTCGCAACACACCGTGTGGTCTGGGCAGCCGAACGCGCTCGGCACTCCGGCACGGTCATCCCCCTCTGAAAGGCCCCCATCATGCGAAAGTTGACGGCAGTCCTGGCGGTCGGCGCCCTGGCGCTCGGAATCTCTGCCTGCGGCAAGAAGAACAGCGAGATGCCCGCGGGCGAGAAGGTCCAGGAGTCGCTGGCCTACCGCTCCTCCTGGGGCGCCGACGAGCCGCAAGGCAAGATCATCAAGACCCTCTTCGACGACTTCGCCAAGGAGACCGGCACCAAGGTCGACCTGAAGTTCGTCGGCCGCAAGGGCAACGAGACCCTCGCCACCGAGATGGCCTCGGGCCGGGGCCCCGACCTGTTCGACGCCGCGACCGACAACCTGGCAGGCTTCACGGCGCAGAACCTGGTCGAGCCGCTCGACGACGTGCTGCAGGCCCAGGTGCCCGGTGAGGGCAAGACCGTCCAGGACGTCCTGCCCGAGGCCGTACGGCAGGCCTCCTCGACCGACAAGGGCCTGGGCCTGATCCCGCACACGGTCATCTCCACGGCCGTCTGGTTCGACGCCGCCAAGCATCCCGACCTGGCCGCCTCGCCGCCGCAGACCTGGGAGGACTTCATCGCCTACCTGGACAAGGCGAAGAAGGAGGGCCGCGTCCCGATCGGCCAGGACGGCACGATCAACTTCTACAACGTCTACTGGTTCTACTCCGCGCTGGTGCGGGCCAACGGCGCGGGCAGCCTCTTGGCGCTGTCGACCGACACCGCGACCTGGGACAAGCCGGAGGTGCTCGAGGCGGCCAAGAAGGTGGAGCAGCTGGCCAAGAGCGGCTACTTCCAGAAGGACTTCATGGCCACCAAGTTCCCCGCCGCGCAGGACGCCTGGGCGCAGGGCGAGTACGACCTGAACATCAACGGCACCTGGCTGGCCGCCGAGACCAAGCCCAAGCTGGCGGCCGGCGCGAAGGTCGCCGCCTTCCAGCTGCCGGTCGGCGGCAAGAACTCGGTGGAGGCTGGCGCGCTCGGCTGGGCGGTCAACGCCAAGGGCAAGAACGTGGCGACGGCCAAGAAGTTCCTGGCCTTCGCGCTGCAGAAGAAGTACGTGGAGCGCTTCTCGAAGGAGGCGCTGAACATCCCCTCACGCGCCGACGTGCCCGCACCCGAGCACCTGGTGGCCGTGCAGAAGGCGGTGGCCGAGGCCACCGCCACGCACCGGACCTACGACGACCTGGCCGCCGACAAGCCGTACTGGAACGACCTGTTCCTGCCGCTGCACGACCAGCTCATCTCCGGCAAGATCGACGCCGCGGCGTTCGTGGAGCAGGGCAAGAAGAAGACCACCGACCACCTCGCGAACAAGAACTGATCCGATGGGAGCGGGAACTCTCACCCAGGCGCCCCCGGTGGCGCCGCCGGTCAAGACCAGGGCGCTGCGGCCGGGGCGCGAGCGGGCTTTCTGGCCGTTCCTGCTCCCGGCGCTCGTCGCCTACACCGCGCTGTTCGTCGCGCCCTCGCTGTTCGGGTTCTGGGTCAGCCTCAACAAGTGGGGCGGCCCCGGCACGGAGATGAGCTGGCGGGGCCTGGACAACTATCTGGCGCTGCTGCGCAACGAGGCCTTCGCGCGATCGTTCGTGAACACCTTCGTGATGGCCTTCGTCGGCGGCGCGCTGGTGTTCGGCTTCACGTTCCTGTCGATGGTGGTTCTCAGGCACATCAAGGGCCGGGCCTTCATCCGCTCCGTGATCTTCCTGCCGATGATCATCTCAATGATCGCGGTGGGCGCCGCCATCGGCTTCCTGCTCAACCCCGACGGCGCGGTCAACACGATGCTCGGCTGGCTCGGGCTGGAGGCGCAGCCGTGGCTCGGACCCGACCTGGTCTTCCGCTGCATCATCGGCGGGCTGGTCTGGTCCAGCACCGGCTTCTACGTCGCGCT
Organism: Nonomuraea sp. NPDC059194; assembly: GCF_042754765.1. Taxonomy (NCBI): domain Bacteria; kingdom Bacillati; phylum Actinomycetota; class Actinomycetes; order Streptosporangiales; family Streptosporangiaceae; genus Nonomuraea; species Nonomuraea sp. NPDC059194. The sequence continues at coordinate 97,143 of NZ_JBHZBH010000008.1, forward strand.
GATGATGTCGGCCGCCGACTCCATCCCTGCGCACATCTACGAGGACGCCCACCTCATCGGGGCCACCAGGTGGGAGCAGTTCCGCCACATCACGCTGCCGCTGACCTGGGACGTCTTCGCCGTCTCCGCGGTGCTGTGGGTGGTGAACAGCCTGAAGATCTTCGAGATCGTCCTGGCGTTCACCACCGCGGGCACCACGGCCAGCCCGCCGCTGCAGGCCCGGACGGTGGCGGTGCAGCAGTACTACGCGATCAACTCCACCGGCGGGGTTCCCGAGCTGGGCAGGGCCGCCGCGATGGGCATCGTCGTGCTGATCGTCACGGCCGTGCTCATCGTGCTGACCCGCCGCATCACCCGCCGCGACCGAGTGGAGCTGTCATGAGACGCCTTGTCGGCGACGTCCTGCTGCCGAGGGCGACCGCCGGCGCGCTGTGGGCCTGGGTGGCCTTCAACCTCGCGCTGGTCGTCTGGGTCGGCCTCCAGTCGCTCAAGGATTCCGGCGCGATCTGGCTGTCGCCGTTCTCGCTGCCGGCCGATCCGCAGTGGGCCAACTACGCCTCGGCCTGGCAGGCCGCGGGCTTCTCGGCGGCCGCGCTGAACAGCGCGGCGCTGACCCTGCTCGGCTCGCTGCTCATCGTGGGACTGTCCGCACCCGCCGCGTACGTGCTGGCCCGCTCCAACCGGCGGGTCGCCGGGCCGCTGACCAGCTACTTCGCGATGGGGCTGAGCATTCCGCTGCAGACCGTCGTGATCCCCATCGTCGTGGTCAAGCTGTCGCTCTACACGTTCATGGAGGACTGGGTCACCGGCTGGTGGGACAACCGCATCACGCTACTGATCTTCCAGGTGGTGCTGTCGCTGCCGTTCGCGGTGTTCGTGCTGACCGGCTACATGCGCTCGCTGCCCCACGAGATCGAGGAGGCCGCCGAGATCGACGGCGCGGGGCCGCTGCGGGCCTTCGTCCGGGTCGTGCTGCCGGTCGCCAGGCCGGGAGTCACGACCGTGCTCGTGCTCAACATCATCGGCCTGTGGAACGAGACGCTGCTCGTGCTGCTGATCGCACCGCTGCCCGACGAGCGCACGCTGCCCGCGGCGCTGCTCAACCTCTACAGCACCATGCAGTACAGCTCCGACTGGGGCGGTCTGTTCGCCGGGATCGTGATCCTGGTCTACCCCATGATCGTGCTCTACCTCTGGCTGGGCCGCCGCATCGTCGAGGGCATGACGGCCGGAATCAGCAAATAACCCCCCAAAGAACCCCCCGAAAGGAACAGAGTCTTGGGTACTCGGTTCAGGTGGGCAGGGCTCGCCCTGCTCGCCGCGATGCTGCCGTTCGCCGCACCCGCCCACGCGGAATCCGCGCAAACAGCGGCAGGCAAGACCTACTATGTGGACGCCGAGTCGGGCGACGACGCGGCCTCCGGCACCGGCGAGTCGTCCGCGTGGAAAACCCTGGCCAAGGCCAGCGCGCTCACGCTGGGACCCGGTGACCGGCTGCTGTTCAAGGCGGGCCAGCGCTGGAGCGGTCAGCTGACCGTGCAGGGAGCCGGGCGGCCCGGCCGTCCCGCTCTGGTCGGCTCGTACGGCACCGGCGCCAAGCCGGTCATCGACGGGCAGGGCCGGTTCGACGTCGCGATGCGCATCAGCAACGTGCACGACTTCGTGGTGGACGGGCTGGAGGTGACCAACGACAGTGACGACACCTCGGCCTACCGCAGCGTCGTGAACCTGTTCGCCAAGGACGCGGGCAAGCTGGAGAACGTCACGCTGCGCAACCTGAACATCCACGGCGCCAACGGCCAGGGCGGTCACAGCGTCGGCGCGGCCGGCCTGCTGATCTCGATCAGGGGCAACCAGGTCCCCACCTACTTCCACAACCTGGTCGTGGAGAAGAACGAGATCTCCGACATCGGCTCCTACGGGATCATCATGTGGTCCACCTGGTCGCGCAGGAGCGGCATGACGAGCCTGTACCCGGTGGAGACCGGCATCCCGGACAGCGAGGTCGTCACCTGGACGCCGAGCACCGGGGTGCGGATCCGCGACAACTACGTCCATGACGTGACCGGCGGCGGCATCACCCCGATGCACACCAAGGGCGCGGTGATCGAGGGCAACAAGGTCGAGCGGGCCGTACGCGGACGCACCAAGACCACCGGCGGCAACGTCGGCATCTGGTGGCAGGGCAACGACGACATCGTCATCCAGCGCAACGAGGTCTCGCACACCGGCTTCAACGGACCGGGCTCCGACGGCCACGGCTTCGACAACGACGCCGACAACAACCGCAGCCTCATCCAGTACAACTACAGCCACGACAACGACGGCGGCTTCTTCCTGGCCGTCTCCTTCGCCGCGGCCCCGACCAGGGACACCGTCGTCCGCTACAACATCAGCAGGAACGACGGCTACGAGTCACTGGCCGCCTCCACCGCCACGGTCAACACCCACTTCCTCAACAACACGATCTACGCCACCACGCGGGTCGTCGAGGTCAAGCCGCCCTTCAGCGGCGCGGGCAAGTACCCGCTGGAGCGCATCGTCCGGCTCTACAACAACGCCGCCGGCGTGACCGTGCGCAACAACGTCTTCATCAACCTGCAGGGCGCCGGATTCGACAACAAGAACGGCACCGTCTACGACCACAACCTCTACTGGGGCACCGAGCAGCCGCCGACCGGCAACGACCACGCCGCGATCAAGGCCGACCCCAAGCTGGCCGCCCCCGGCCAGGAGGCTCCCGAGAGCTACCGCCCGCTCGACGGCTCGCCCGTCTTCGACGCCGGGGTGTCCGTCGACGGCGACCTCGACTACGCCGGTGTCGCCATCCCGGACGGCGCCCCCGACCTGGGCGCCTTCCAGCGGGAGCTCGCCCCGGCGAAGGTGAGCGGCTCGCTGGTGCCCAAGGGTCACCTGGAGCGGCTGGCCGACCGCGACCCCGCCACCTACTGGGAGAGCGTCGCCAAGCCGCGCCTGCCCGGCACCGTGGACCTGGCCTACGACCGTCCCCGCACCTTCGCCGCCATCACAATGTCGGCCTCCCGCGCCGCCTCGCGCGGCGTCACCGACGTGGACGTGCAGACCTTCGACGGCACCGCCTGGGTGACCAGGGCGAGCGGCAAGCCGTCCTGGCAGAGCGACGACGACACCGTCGAGCGGCAGACCATCGCGTTGACCGAGCCCGTCACCGCCGACCGCGTGCGGCTGGTCGTCAAGGCCGCCGGGACCGGGAGTGTGCGGATCAACGAGGTCGCCCTCGCCGTGCCCGCGGCGCGCGAGCCGTACCAGCCGGGGCCGCAGGCGCAGGTGACCACCACGTTCCCGACCTCGCCCACGCACACGCTCGACGCCCTGACCGACGGCGACCCCGCCAGCCCCTGGGCCTCGGTGTCGGAGGGGGTGAGCTTCCCCGGCGAGTTCGTCGTCGACTACGGCAAGGCGCGGCAGATCGCCACCGTCACCCTGCACACGGCCTGGGCCAAGGGCCAGGGCATCACCGACGTGTCGCTCGACACCTGGGACGGCTCGGCGTGGGTCCCGCAGGTCGCCCACCACCTGACCGGATGGCAGGAGAGCAGCGCCAAGGTCGAGACCAGCACCATCACCCTGCCGCAGCCGGTCACCACGCAGAAGCTGCGCCTGACCGTCCACCAGGCCAACCACCAGTGGGGCAACATCGCCCTCTACGAGATCGTCACCGCCTGATCCACGCCGTCACACCCCCCGAAAGGATCGAAGGTGCGCTTTTCTCTCATGCTGCTCCCGCTCGCCCTCCTCTTACCGGCCGCCCCGGCGGCGGCCCAGACTGCGGTGGGCACCACCTACTACGTCGACGCCGCCGCCGGCGACGACGCCAACTCCGGGCAGAGCACCTCCGCCGCCTGGAAGAGCCTCGCCAAGGCGAACCAGCTCACCCTGGGCCCCGGTGACCGGCTGCTGTTCAAGGCCGGGCAGCGCTGGCAGGGCCAGCTCGCGATCAAGGGCGCGGGCGCTCCCGGCAGCCCCGCTCTGGTCGGCTCCTACGGCACCGGCGCCAAGCCGGTCATCGACGGCCAGGGCCAGGTCGACGTGGCGGTCAAGCTGACCAACGTGCACGACCTGACGCTCGACGGCTTCGAGGTGACCAACTGGAGCGACGGCACCACGCCGCGCAGCGGGGTGAACCTGTTCGCCAAGGACGCCGGCAAGCTGTCCAACATCACCCTGCGCAACCTCGACATCCACGACGTGGACGGTCCGGGCGGCAGCCACGTCGGGGCGGCCGGGCTGATGGTGTCGATCCGGGGCAACACGACGCCGACCTTCTTCGACAACCTGCTGATCGAGGGCAACGAGGTCAGCAGGATCCGCTCCTACGGGATCATCACCTGGTCCACCTGGTCGCGACGTAACGGGATGACGAGCCTGTACCCGGTGGAGACCGGCATCCCGGACAGCGAGGTCGTCACCTGGACGCCGAGCACCGGCGTGCGGATCCGCGACAACTACGTGCACGACGTCACGGCGGGCGGCATCACCCCCATGCACACCAAGGGCGCCGTCGTCGAGGGCAACAGGGTGCACAAGGCCGCGACGGGCCGCCTCAACACCAAGGGCGGCAACGTCGGCATCTGGTGGCAGGGCAACGACGACCTGCTCGTCCAGCGCAACGAGGTGTCGGGCACCGGCTTCAACGGGCCTGGCACCGACGGGCACGGCTTCGACGCCGACGCCGACAACAACCGCAGCCTCGTCCAGTACAACTACAGCCACGACAACGACGGCGGCTTCTTCATCACCGTCTCCTTCTCCGGTGCCCCGACCAGGGACACCACCGTCCGGTACAACCTGAGCAAGGACGACGGCTACGAGGTCTTCAGCCTGTCGACCGAGACCTCGGGCGCCGAGATCTACAACAACACGATCTACGCCAGCGGCCGCGTCGTGGTGGTACACCCGCCCTACACCGGCGCGGGCAGCTACCCGCTCGGCAGGATCGTGCACATCTACAACAACGCCAGCGGCGTCAAGATCCGCAACAACGTCTTCCACAACCAGACCACCGCGGGCTACGACACGCGCAACAACCCCCTCTACGACGCCAACGTCTACCTCGGCCCCGCGCCGTCGGGCGACCTCAACGCCGTCAAGCAGGACCCCAAGCTGGTCGCGCCCGGCATCTCCAGCGCCGACGGATACCAGCTGCGCGCCGACTCGCCCGCACGGGCGCGCGGCGTGAGCCTGGCGCCGGCGATCACCGACTACTTCGGCAACCCCGTCGACGCCACCGCGCCCGACCGCGGCTTCCACCAGTTCACCGGGGCGCCCCCGCGGGCGGTGGTCACCACCTCCTACGCCCAGCTCGGCAACCACCACCCGTTCAGGATCGTCGACGGCGACGTCAACACCTCCTGGTCCAGCGCCGCCAGCGGCATCACCTTCCCCGGCACCATCGACGTGGACTACCGGCAGGCCAGGAGCGTCGGCGCGCTCACCCTGCACACCGCGTGGGCCACCGGCCAGGCGATCACCGAGCTGGACGTGCAGACCTGGAACGGCTCGGCCTGGGTCACGCAGGTCGCAGGCGCGAAGCTCACCTGGTCAGGCAACACCGCCACGGTCGAGAACCGGACGATCACCCTGCCCCAGCCGGTGACCACCCAGAAGGTGCGGCTGGTGGTGCGAAAGGCCAACCTGAAGTGGGGCAACTTCGCCCTCTATGAGATCAGCTAGGAGATGACGACGGTGCTCAGCGGTGCCATGCACTACTTCCGGACCCTGCCGCAGCAGTGGCCGGACCGGCTCGGCAAGCTCAGGGCGATGGGCCTGGACACGGTCGAGACGTACGTGCCGTGGAACCTGCACGAACCGAGGCCCGGCGAGTTCGTCTTCGACGGACTCGCCGACCTGGAAGGGTTCCTGCTGGCCGCCGCTGAGGCCGATCTCCGGGCGATCGTACGGCCGGGGCCGTACATCTGCGCGGAATGGGAGAACGGCGGGCTGCCAGCGTGGCTGCCCGGCCCGCTGCGCTGCCACGACCCGCGCTTCCTCGAACCCGTCGACAGGTTCTTCGACGAGCTGATCCCGCGCATCGCCCGCCACCAGGTCACCAGGGGCGGCAACGTGTGCATGGTGCAGGTGGAGAACGAGTACGGCTCCTACGGCAGCGACCCTGCCTACCTGCGCCACCTGGCCGACGGACTGACGGCCAGAGGGATCGACGTGCCGCTGTTCACCTCCGACGGCGCCTCCGACCTGATGCTCACCGGCGGCACCGTGCCGGGCATCAGGGCCACCGCCAACTTCGGCCGCCGCGCCGCCGAGCAGTTCGCCGAGCTGGCCAGGCACCGGCCCGGCGACGAGCCGTTCTGCATGGAGTTCTGGAACGGCTGGTTCGACCACTGGGGCGACCAGCACACCACCCGCGACGCCGCCGACGCCGCCGCCACGCTGGAGGAGATCCTCTCGCTCGGCGGCTCGGTCAACCTCTACATGGCCGTCGGCGGCACCAACTTCGGCTTCACGGCCGGGGCGAACGCGGGCGGCCCGCACGCCGACGGCGCCTACGAGCCGACCGTCACCAGCTACGACTACGACGCGCCGATCTCCGAGAGCGGCGCCCTGACCCCGAAGTTCTGGGCCTACCGCGAGGTGCTGGGCCGCCACACCGACCTGCCGCCCGCCCCTGCCGACCGGCCCTCGACGCTGCCGCGGGGCCGCGTCGAGCTGACCGAGCGGCTGGCCCTGCTCGACTGCCTCGACGTGCTGTCATCTGGGACCGTCCGCAGCGCGGCCACCAGGACCTTCGAGGAGCTCGGCCAGCCGTACGGACTGGCCGTCTACCGGACCAGGGTGCCGGGGCCGCGCGGCGAGGAGCTGCCGCTGCGGGTCAAGGGCCTGCACGACCGGGCGCACGTCCTGGTCGACGGGCTGCCCGTGGGCGTGCTGGAGCGTGACCGGGTGACCTCCGTCCCCCTCAAGACCGGGCCGGAGGGCGCGGAGCTCACGCTGGTCGTGGAGGCGATGGGCAGGGTCAACTACGGGCCGCTGACCGGCGAGCGCAAGGGCATCCTGGACGGCGTGCTGCACGAGCGGCAGTACCTGTTCGGCTGGGAGATCGACCCGCTGCCGCTGTCCGACCTCTCCCCGCTGCCGTGGGGTAGGGCGACGAGCGCGGCGGGCCCGTCGTTCCACCGCGGTGTCCTGCACGTGGAGGAGGTCCGCGACGGCTTCCTCGCGCTGCCCGGCTGGGTCAAGGGGCACGTCTGGGTCAACGGCTTCCACCTGGGCCGCTACTGGGACAGAGGCCCGCAGGTCACCCTCTACGTGCCGGGGCCGCTGCTGCGCGAGGGCGGCAACGAGATCGTCGTCCTGGAGCTCGACGCGGTCCCCGGCGAGCCGGTCGCCGAGATCCGGCCGGAGCCGGACCTCGGGCCGAGCCGTACCTATGACAGCTGGTTCGCCGAGGAGGACTAGCCGGAGCCTGTGACAGTCTGGAGGGGCGCCACCCGCGAGCAGGGCCCGACCCCCCGACGGAGGACGAGATGACCGTGCGAACCGAACGAGAAGGCCCCGTCACCACGGTGATCCTGTCCAGGCCGGAGGTCCGCAACGCCGTCGACCGCGAGAGCGCCGAGGCGCTGGTCGAGGCGTTCACCGCGTTCGAGGCGTCCGACGCGGCCGTCGCCGTCCTGTGGGGCGAGGGCGGCGCGTTCTGCGCGGGCGCCGACCTCAAACGCCTCGACAACCACGTGGGGGAGGACGGCGGTGGCCCCATGGGCCCGACCAGGATGCGTCTGTCGAAGCCCGTCATCGCCGCCGTGGCAGGACACGCGGTCGCGGGCGGCCTCGAACTTGCCCTCTGGTGCGACCTGCGGGTGGCCGAGGACAACGCGGTGTTCGGCGTCTTCTGCCGCCGCTGGGGCGTGCCCCTGATCGACGGCGGCACGGTACGGCTGCCGCGCCTCATCGGCCTGTCCCAGGCCATGGACCTGATCCTCACCGGCAGGCCCGTCCACGCCGACGAGGCGCTGCGCATGGGACTGGCCAACAGGGTCGTCCCCGAGGGCGAATCCCGCCAGGCGGCCGAGCGGCTGGCCCACGACCTGGCCCGCTTCCCCCAGACGTGCCTGCGCGGCGACCGGATGTCCGCCCTCGAACAGGCGGCGATGACCGAGGAGGACGCGATCGTCAACGAACTACGCCACGGCCTGGCCGCCCTGGGCGAGGCGGCGGACGGCGCCGCCCGCTTCGCCGCGGGAGCCGGCCGCCACGGCGACTTCTCCACCCTCTGACCGCCCATGAACGACGACGTCCACCGCTACAACAGAGATCGATGGGAAGCGCTCGCGGCGGCCGACGCCCTGTTCACCCGGCCGAGGCTCGACCTGGACGCGGCGGCGGCCCGCGCGTACCTGCGCCTGGAGCAGCTTGCGATCACCGAGGAGCTGACCGGCACGAGGGTGCTGTGCCTGGCCGGCGGAGGAGGCCAGCAGTCGGCCGCCTTCGCGCTCCTCGGCGCCGACGTGACCGTACTCGACATCTCCCCTGGGCAACTGGCCCGCGACCGCGTGGCGGCCGAGCACTACGGCGTCGAGACCCGCACCGTCGAAGGGGACATGCGTGACCTGTCGGCCTTCGAGGCCGCCTCGTTCGACCTGGTCTGGCACCCGTACTCGCTGACCTTCGTGCCGGACTGCCGGGTCGTCTTCCGCGAGGTGGCGCGCGTCACGAGAGCGGGCGGCCGGTACTACCTGATGTGTGCCAATCCCTTCTTCTCCGGGCTCACCCACGCATCATGGAACGGGGAGGGCTACACGCTCAAGGACCCCTACGTGAACGGCGCCAGGACCTCCTACCCCGACCAGGAATGGGTCTACGACCGGGCCGAAGCCACGATCGGCCAACCCGTGGAGTACCGGCAGACGCTCAGCCACCTCATGAACGGCCTGATCGGCGAGGGCTTCGTGCTGACGTTCCTGTCCGAGATCACGGCCGGCGATCCGGAGGCGGCGCCGGGGAGCTGGGGACACTTCACCGACGTGGCCCCGCCCTGGCTGGAGCTCGTCTGGCGGCTTAAGGGATCTTGTCAGTGGGCTCACGTAGGGTGAAACCATGCCGGACATCGACGGTGTGACGATCACCAGCCCGGACAAGGTGGTCTTCCCGCAGGGCGGGCGGACCAAGCTCGACCTGGTCCACTACTACCAGGCGGTCGCCGAGGGCGCCCTGCGCGGCGTCCACGGGCGGCCCATGATTCTCAAGCGGTTCGTCCACGGCATCGAGCAGGAGGCCTTCTTCCAGAAGCGCGCCCCCGCCAAGCGCCCCTCCTGGATCGAGGTCGCCGAGCTGCGCTACCGGTCGGGGCGCAGCGCCGAGGAGGTCGTCGTCACCGACGCCCGCCAGCTGCTGTGGGTGGTCAACCTGGGCTGCGTCGACCTCAACCCGCATCCCGTACGGGCCGCCGACCTGGCCCACCCCGACGAGTTGCGCATCGACCTCGACCCGGTGCCCGGCGTGCCGTGGGGTCAGGTGCTGGAGACTGCGCAGGTGGCGCGCGAGGTGCTCGCCGACCACGGGCTGGTCGCCTGGCCGAAGACGTCGGGTTCGCGGGGCTTCCATGTCTACGCCCGCATCACGCCCGACTGGGACTTCTCGCAGGTACGGCAGGCGGCCGAGGCCGTGGCCCGCGAGGTCGAGCGGCGCGCACCCGACCTGGCCACCAGCCGGTGGTGGAAGGAGGAGCGGCAGGGCGTCTTCGTCGACTACAACCAGAACGCCTACGACCGCACCGTCGCCTCCGCCTACTCCGTCAGGCCGGTCGGCGACGCCCGCGTGTCCACGCCCTTGACGTGGGACGAGGTGCCAGGCTGCCGGCCCGAGGAGTTCACGATCGACACCGTGCCCAAGCGGTTCGCCGCGCTCGGCGACCCGTGGGAGGACATGGACCTGCACGCCGGCTCGCTCACCTCGCTGCTGGAGCTGGCCGAGGCGCAGGGGCCGCCACCCGAGCGCACCGAGCTGCCGCTCGTCGAGATCGCCAGGGCGCAGCACAAGGACGAGGCGCTGGCGGGACTGGAGGCGTGGAAGGCTCGCCACGCGGACGTCGTGGGGTTCCTCGAGCCCGCCGACGTGCTGGTCGACGGGATGCGGGGGCGCAGCAGCGTGTGGTACCGGATCAGGGTCAACCTGCAGCACGTGCCCGAGGGGATGCGGCCCGAGCAGGAGGCGCTGGAGGTCGATTACAACCCGTGGCCCGCCGACTGGCGCCCACCCGAGCCCTAGACCGGATCTCAGACCATGCCTTCCTCCAACGCGCCCTCCTCCAGCGCGCGGTCCAGCTCGGCGATCACGCCGGTGACGGGAGTGCAGGCAGGCAGGCGGGGCGCGGCGAAGTAGCCGGGCTTGTGCGCTCGCAGCAGCGCCTCGCCGTCCAGCCGCCAGGTGAAGCCGCGCCGCCCCAGCAGCGCCGCGAACACCTCGCCCGCCCGCTCGTGGTCGCGCGCCGCCAGGAGCCTGACCGGCACGGGGGAGACCGCGTCGCCCCTCAGGTAGCGGCTGACGGCATCGCGGTAGCGGCCCCTGGTCACCAGAGAGGGGTCGGCGAAGGCCGCCTCGACCGCGGCGAAGTCGGTGTAGTAGCCGAGCCCGTCGCGCTCGTCGAAGATCAACGCGACGCTCTCCTCCTCGTGGAGATGGTCGGGGAACTCCAACGACGTGAACGCCCGCATCCGCGCCGCGACCTCCTCACCCCGCAGCACGACCAGGTCGGAGCCGAAGTGCTCGACGAACTGCCGCCGCTGCGCGGCCTGGATCTGCCACGCCTCGGCCAGCAGGGCCGGATTGCGGAACACCCTGGCCGGGTGGCGCAGCGCGACCTCGGCCGCCGAGCGCACCAGGTGCGCTCGCGCCTCGGCGGTGTAGACGGCGGGGGTGGCACTGATCATCCAGTCGTCCAGCGTGACCGGGATGAGCCGCCCGACCATGAACATCCCCGGATCGAGCACGTCGAAGGCGGCCTCACCCAGATCGGAGTGGGCGGTGTAGGTCAACTCGTCGATCAGGTTGAACAGGATGATCGCCGGGCCCGCGACCGTGCGCACCTCGAAGATGCCCTCGACCACGTCCTTCCAGCCGAGCACCATGGCACGCTCGGCCTCGTGCAGCTCGGGACGCTCGGCCACGAACCTGTCGACCAGCAGGTCGCCGCCGGGAAGGCGGTACTCCAGCGCGAAGTGGTCGAGCGCGAGCGCGGAGGTCGCCTCGTCAGTGATCACCCCGTCGGGGAAGAAACGGCTGTAGACCAGGCCGAGTTCCCTGGTGAACCGTCCTGACACCGCGAACTCCAGCAACTCCGGCTTCAGCTCCCCGGCACGCGCGAGTAGATCCATGGGGCGACCTTAGCCGCGAGCCTGGCCGCCTTGCGGTGATTTTCGGTAACCGGAAAGGGACAGTCTGTTACTCCTCCGGCTGCCCGATGTCCTCGTTCCAAACCTGCGGCCACCGCTCGATGAACGCCGCCATCAGCGCGCGGCATTCGGCGGAGTCGACCACCACGACCTCCACGCCGTGGGCGATCAGGAGATCCTCGCGGCCCATGAACGTGCGGTTCTCGCCGATCACCACGCGCGGGATCTCGTAGAGCAGGATCGCGCCGGTGCACATCGCGCACGGCGACAGCGTCGTGTACATGGTGGAGCGCCGGTAGACGTGCGCGCTCCTGCGGCCCGCGCGTTCCAGCGCGTCGGTCTCGCCGTGGCGGATGACGCTGCCCTCCTGCACCCTGCGGTTACGGCCGGCGCCGAGCACCTGGCCGTCGGCCACCAGCGCCGCCCCCACGGGCACCCCGCCCTCGGCCAGCCCGGCGCGGGCCTGTTCGACGGCGATCTCCAGGAAGTCCATGGGGCCACCCTAGAACGATCGGCTACAGCGCCGGCTGGTCCGCCCACCTGTCGGCCCACGTCATCAGCGGGCGCATCACCTCGACCAGCGCCGCGCCGCTCTCGGTGAGCGAGTAGCTGGTCGAACCCCTCGCCCGGCTCGACCTGGACATCTGACCTGCCCCTTCGCCATCGCGCCGGGTCCAAGGGGCTGGGCCGGCGGGGGTGGTTCACCTGTGATCAGCGGGGGTACTACGCACCCTAGTACCTGTCTGGCGCGGGGGTGATCATGACAGCGGTCCTGGCCGTTCTCGGTCTGCTCGCCGCGGGGGTGGCGGGGGTGTACCTGGTCTCTCTGCGCGTCGCGCCCGCAAGCGTCATGCCGTTCCCCGCACTGCCCGAACACGCGCTGTCCCGCTTCCACGTGCGCTGGTACGCGGTGACGCTCGTCTTCCTCGCCTTCGACATGGAGATGGTCTTCATGTACCCGTGGGCGCTCGTCGTCGCGGAGGTGGGCGCGGAGGCGGTGGTGGAGATGTTCGTCTTCCTCGGACTGCTGATGGTCGGCGTCCTGTACGCGTGGCGTGAAGGGGCGCTGCGGTGGGCCTGACCGGCTGGCTCGCGCGGGCGGCGGCGCGCGGCCCCAGGCCTCTGGTCGTCGCCGCGCCCTTCGGCACGCGCGCGCGGCTGCTGGTGGAGGCGGAGGTGGCCGGGCGGGGATGGCTGCCCGCCCCCTCTCCCGCGGCGGCGAGCGTGCTCGTGGTGTGCGGCGCGCCGGGGGAGAGACTGGCCGAGCTGGTACGGCAGGCGTGGGCGGCCGTCCCGCGCCCCCGGGCGTTGGTGGAACTGCCGGGGACGGTGAGCGCAGCCGAGGTGGCGCAGCGCCTGGACCAGGCGGTCGCCGCGCTGGCTGGAGCCCGCCCGGACGACGACGGCGAACCGCACCCCCAGGACGGCCCGCACCCACCGGAAACCGACGACCACGGGAGCCACGACCACGGGAGCCACGAGCAGGGGAGCCACGACCACGGGAACCACGAGCAGGGGAGTCACGAGCAGGGGGGTCACGAGCACGGGAACCACGGTCACGGGGATCGCGGGGGTGGAGATCACGAGCACGGGCACCGTGAGCACGGCGGACATGAGCACGGCGGACATGAGCACGGCGGACATGAGCACGGCGGACATGAGCACGGCGGACATGAGCATGGCGGACATGCGCATGGCGGCCACGAACACGGTGCTGGCGGGAACGGGGGACACGCGCATCACATGGGCAGCCCCGGCGGACTGGCGATGGCCACCAGGGGCGACGACCGGGACGGTCTGCGGCTCGACCGGCTCCACGTCCCCCTCGGCCCGATCCTCCCCGACTGGCCGGCGGGTCTGATCGTCCACACCGTCCTGCAGGGCGACGTCATCCAGGAGGCCAGGGTCGAGGTCCTTCCGAGCGGCGGCGGCCCCGGCGTGCCGTACTGGATCGAGCCGTGGGTGCGCTCGGGCCCGGTGACCGGTGGCGAGGGCACGCGACGGCGGGCGGCGGCGCGGCTCGACGGCCTCGCGCGGCTCCTGGGCGTCGCGGGCTGGCCCTCGGCCGCCGCGCAGGCCCGCCTCCTGCGCAACAGCCTCCTCCGCTCCGACCTCCAAGGCCCCGGCCTTCCGCCCGACAGCCCCGGCCTTCCGCCCGACAGCCCCGGCCGCCCGCCCGACAGCCCTGGCCTCCCGCCCGACAGTTCCGACCCCGGGGACCGGCACCCCGGATGGGACCGGCTGCCCGGATGGGACCGGCTCCCCGGAAGGGGGCGCCTTCCCGGCAGTGCCGAGGGGAACTGGGCGGGCGACGAGGCGGCGGCGCGGGCGTTCGGCCGGTTCGATCGCCGGGTGCGCCGCTCTCGCGTCCTGCGCTGGATGCTCAAGGACCTCGGCACCCTCGACGGCACCGACGTGCTGGGCCGGATGGAGCGCATGCTCGACGACATCCGTACCCCACCCGACGGCCCCCCGCCACCCGGCCCCGCGCTCGACCGCCTCCCCGAGCTGCTGGCAGGCACGGAGCTGGCCCAGGCCAGGCTGATCGTCGCCGGCCTTGACCCCGACGTCGAGCAGGTGCTCCATGCGTGAACTGCTCGCCCTCGCGGCCCTCGCGCTCGGCGCGGCGATACTGGACGGCGCGCTCACCACCCGCTCGCCGGCCGCAGCGCTGCGCGAGACGGCCAGGCTGCTGCTCCAGCAGCGCCGCTGCACGCTGCTGCCCGACACGCCGCTCATGCGGATCGGGGTCATCAGCCTGCCCTTCGTCGCCACCCTCGCCATGGTCGTCCTGCCGCTGGACGGCGCGCCGCTGGTCGACTCCAGCGTCGGTATCGTCTGGTTCAACGCCATGGAGGTCTGCGCCTGGGCCTCCCTGTGGCTGACCGGCTGGGGCTGCAACTCGGTCTACCCCCTGATCGGCGGCTACCGCTTTCTCGCGCAGGGGCTGGCCTACGAGCTGCCGCACATGTTCGCGCTGATCACGGCGGCGCTCGGCGCGGGCTCGCTCGACCTGCGAGTCGTGGAGGAGGCGCAGCGGGGAGCGTGGTTCGCGCTCTGGATGCCCGTGGCCTTCGCCATCTATCTGGTCTCCGCGCTGGCGATGGCGTTCTGGGGCCCCATGAGCCGGCCGCTCGGAACCGACCTGGCCGGAGGGGTGACGGCCGAGCTGTCGGGGCCCGACCGGCTGGTCTTCCAGGCGGGGCGCTACCTCATGCTCGCGGTGGCGGCGTGGGCGGCGGGGCCGCTGTTCCTCGGTGGCGGAAGCCTGCTGAAGGCGGCGGTGGTGCTGGCATTCCTCGTGCTGGTCAGGCACAGGGTCCCGGCGATCAGGATGGACCGCTTCACGCAGGCCTCGTGGCTGGTCCTGCTGCCGCTGGCGCTGCTGCAACTGCTCGTGGTGGGAATCGTGGTGATCTGATGCTGTTCTGGGTGCTGGCCGTCGCGTCGGTGGGGTTCGGCGTCGCGGTGTTCGCGGTCGACTCGATGGCGCGAGCGACGTTCGCGCTGCTGGCCTCCTTCCTCTGCGTCGGGCTCACGTTCCTGCTGATCGACCTGGCCTACCTCGGCGTGCTGATCATTCTGATGATGGTCATGGAAATGATGATCATGGCGGTGTTCATGATCATGTTCATGATGAACCCCGCGGGGCTCATGCCGATGACGATGGTCCACAACAACCGCGGCGCGGCGCTGATCGCGGCCGCGGTGTTCGCCGCCCTGGCGGCGGGCGCGCTGCTGACGCCGTGGCCCGAACGCAGGGGGCGGCCGCCATCCGATCCCGCGCACGCCCTCGGGCTGGCGATCATGGGGCCGCAGATGCTGGTGATGATCGTCCTCGGGGTCGCCATCCTGGCCACCATGATCGCTGCCGTCGTACTCGCGACACACAGGGGGCGCTATGACGCTTGAGTCCTTCCTGCTGCTGGCCGCCGCGCTGTTCGCCATCGGTGTGTACGGCGCGCTGTCCCAGCAGTCGATCGTGATGCTGATGATGGGCCTCGAGCTCATGATCAACGGCGTGCTCGTCGCGGGCGGCGCGTTCTGGTACTTCCTTGCCCCTACCGCCGCCGACGGCCAGGTCCTCGTGCTGGTCGCGCTGACGGTGATGGCGCTGGAGATGGCCATGGGCTTCGCCGTGGTCACCGCCATCTTCAGGGCCCGCGAGGTCGACACCACCGACGAGGCGGGAGACCTCAAGGGATGAGCGCCGTGCTGCCGGGGCTGCCGCTGCTCGCGGGCGGGCTGCTGGTCTGGCTGCGGCGCGCCGACAGGATCGCCGCGCCCGCCGCCGTGCTGGTCGCCCTGGTGACGCTGGCGCTGGCCTGCTGGGCGGCGGCGGTCAGGCCGCGGCTGTCCTTCGAGCTGTTCGGCGGCCTGGCGGCGGGGCTGGCGATCGACGGGCTGTCGGCGGTGATGGCGGTGACGGTCGCGGCGGTGTCGCTGGCCGTCCTGGTCTTCGCCGCGGGCGACGTGCGCGCGGACAGGAGCAGGTTCTTCGGCCTGATGCTGGTGTTCGTCGGCGCGATGCTGCTCACCGTCACCGCCACCGACCTGGTGCTGCTGCTGATGGGGTGGGAGCTGATGGGCGCGATGTCCTACGCGCTGATCGGCTTCTGGTGGCGCGAGCCCGACCGCGTGAGGTCGGCGACCGTCGCCTTCGTCACCACCCGCGCGGGCGACCTCGGCCTGTACTTCGCCGCCGGCTGCGCGCTCGCCGCCAGGCCCGGCCATCAGGACGCGTTCACCCTGGCGGGGCTGGCGGACACGGCGGGCCCGTGGCGCGACCTGATCGCGGCGGGGGTCGTGCTGGCCGCGCTGGGCAAGTCGGCCCAGCTGCCGTTCTCGTTCTGGCTGTCCAGGGCGATGGCGGGCCCGAGCCCCGTCTCGGCGCTGCTCCACTCGGCCACGATGGTGGCCGCGGGCGCCTACCTGCTGCTGCGCCTGCAACCCCTGCTGGCGGCCACCGGCTGGGCAGCGGCGTTGGTGGCGTGGGCGGGAGCGCTGACCGCACTGCTGCTGGGCGCCGTGGCCGTGGCGCAGCGCGATCTGAAGCAGCTGCTGGCCGCCTCGACCTGCGCCCAGCTCGGGTTCATGGTGCTGGCGGCGGGCGTCGCGGCCGTGGCGGGCGGCGCGGCGCACCTGGTCGCGCACGCCGCCGTCAAGAGCCTGCTGTTCCTCTGCGCGGGCGCGTGGCTCACCTCGATGGGCACCAGAGACCTGGGCGAGCTGCGCGGGGCGGCGCGCCGTCACCGGCTGGTCGGCGTCACCTTCGCCGTGGGCGGGCTGGCGCTGGCGGGCGTGCCGCCGCTGTCGCTGTGGGTCACCAAGGACATGGTCCTGACGGCTGTGCCGTCCGCGCCGCTGCGCGTGGTCGCGCTGGGCGGCGCGCTGCTGGCCGCCGCCTACGCCACCAAGGCCGTCGTCGCCGTCTGGAGCGACGGCCAGCGGCAGGGGCGCCCGGTGGGGATGCTCGAACGGCTTCCGCTTCCGGCGCTCGCCGTGGTCGCGGCGGCCTTCGGGGTCGTCGGCCTGCCCGCGGTGTTCGGGCCATGGTCCGCGCTGCTGGGCGACCTGTCGGCGCGCGCCCCGGGCGCGGGGGAGCTGGCGCTGTCGGGCGGGCTGGCCGTCGCCGTGGTGATGATCGCAACCCGGGTACGGCCTGCCGTACCGGCGACACCGGGGACGGATGAACGGCCTGCCGTACCGGCGATCCTGGCGGACTGGCTGCGCCTGGAGAAGCTGGCGGTCGCGACGGTGTGGCGGCCCGCCGACCGGCTGGCTCATGCGCTGGCCAGGTTCGACGACCAGGTGATCGGCGGCGCGGTACGGGCCGTGCCCAGGCTCGCCGTCGCCGCCGCCCGCCTGGCCAGAAGTCCCTTCGAGGCGGGCGTCGACGGCCTGGTCAGGACGGTCGCCGGCGGCGCGGCGCGAGCGGGTGAGCTGGCCAGGCGCCCGCAGACCGGGCAGGTCCACACCTACTTCGCCCAGGCGGTGGTCGGCCTGCTCCTGCTCGCCGTCGTGCTCGTCCTGGTGAGGTGAGGCGTGCTCTCGCTGGCGGTGTTCCTGCCGCTGCTGTCGGCCGCGCTCCTGCCGTTCGCGGGGCGGGCGGCCCGCTGGGTCTGGCCCGCGGCGGCCCTGGCCGACCTGGCCCTGGTGATCGCGATGTGGGCGGGCTACGACGGCGGCATCGGCCACGAGCAGCGGCTGCGCTGGATCCCCTCGATCGGCGCCGGCTACCACGTGGGCGTCGACGGCCTGTCGCTGCCGCTGATCGCGATGACCGACGTGCTGTTCCTGGTGTGCGCGATCTACGCCAGGCCCGATCGCGCCCTCGCCGCCCTCTTCCTGTTCCTGCAGACGGTTTCGCTGGGCGTGTTCGCCTCGCTCGACCTGCTGCTGTTCTTCGTCTTCTTCGACCTGTCCATCGTCGGCATGTACGCCGTGATCGTCGGCTGGGGCCACGGCGACAGGGCCCGCTCGGCGCTGACGTTCTTCCTCTACACCTTCCTCGGCTCCCTGGTGCTGCTGCTCGGCTTCATCGGCCTCTACCTGGCGGGCGGCACGTTCGACATGGTCGAGCTGACGGGCCGCCCGCCGCCCGCGGGCGCCGCCGTCCTGCTGGCCGTCTTCGTCGGCCTGGCGGTCAAGACGCCCGTCGTCCCGCTGCACACCTGGCTGCCGCCCGCGCACACCGACGCCCCCGCGGAGGGCTCGGCGATCCTGGCGGGGGTGCTGCTGAAGATGGGCACGTACGGCCTCGCCAGGATCGCCATGCCCATGCTGCCGGGACCGTGGCAGCGGTACGCCTGGGTGATCATGGCCGTCGGCCTGGTCAGCGTCCTGTACGGCGCGCTCGTCGCCCTGGCCCAGGACAACCTCAAGCGCCTGGTCGCCTACACCTCGGTCAACCACATGGGCTACATCGTCCTGGCCCTGGGCGCGGCGGGACTGGTCGCGGGCGACGCCAGGGCACGGGAGCTCGCGGTCAGCGGCGCGGTCACGCAGATGGTCAGCCACGGCCTGATCACCGGAGCGCTGTTCCTGCTGACCGGCGTGCTGTGGGACAGGGCGCGCAGCTACGACCTGAACCGCCTCGGCGGCGTCGCGGCCACCGCGCCGGTGTTCGCCGCGCTCACCGCCGTGGCCGCCTTCGCCTCGCTCGGGCTTCCCGGGCTGTCGGGCTTCATCGCCGAGTTCCAGATCTTCGCCGGGGTCATCGGCGCGGGCGCGCTCTGGCAGGGCGCGCTGGCGATCACCGGCATCCTGATCACCGCCGCGCTGCTGCTGCGCGCCCTGCACCGGGCCTTCCTCGGCCCCCAGGGGGAGTTGCGGGTCACCGACGTGCGGCCGCGGGAGCTGGCCGCGGTCGCCCCGCTCCTGCTGCTCTCGCTGGCCATCGGTGTCGCGCCCCGGTGGCTGCTCGACCTGGTCGAGCCGTTCTCGGCCGCCCTCGTCGCGCTGGTGAGCCGATGATCGCCGCGCTGCTGCCCGAGATCCTCGTCCTGGTGGGCGCGGTCGCGGGCCTGCTCACCGGCATGTTCGTGCGGCGCGACAGGCAGTGGGTCGTCCCCTGGATCTGCGGAGCGTGCCTGGTGGCGGCGGCGGCCACGGCCGCGACGAGCGGGGGCATGGCCGTGGACGGCTACACCGTCGACGCCCTCACCACCGTCACCAGGATCACCGTCGCGCTAGCCACTCTCGTCGTCCTTGCTCTGACCGCCGGATGGGCGCGCGGACTGCCCCGCGAGGCCGAAGTCCACGTTCTGCTCCTGCTGTCCGCGCTGGGCACGATCCTGCTGGCGGGAGCCGCCGACCTGCTCCTGCTGGTCGCCGCCTACCTGGTGGCCGGCATCCCCTCCTACGCGCTGGCCGGGTTCGCCAAGGACGCCCCCGGCACCGAGGCCGCGCTGAAGTACTACCTGATGGGCGCCTTCCTCGGCGTCCTCATGCTGGCCGGCGTCACCCTGCTGTACGGCGTGGCGGGCACGACCGCCTACCGGCAGACCAGCGGCGCCGGCGTCGCCGCGCTCCTGCTGGTGGCGGGGCCGATGTTCAAGGCTGGCGCGGTGCCCGCCCACTTCTGGGTGCCCGACGTGACCGAGGGCGCCTCCAGGCCGGTCGCCGCCTTCGTCACCACGGTGCCCAAGCTGGGCGCGTTCGCCGCGCTGTTCCGCCTGGCCACCGAGGTCGTCGACCTGCGCCTGACCATCGCGCTGGTCGCCGCCGCCACGATGACGCTCGGCAACCTCGCGGCCTTCTACCAGGACAACGTCCGCCGCCTGCTCGCCTACTCGACGATCAGCCAGGCGGGCTACCTGCTGCTGCCGGTCGCGGTCGCGGGCGGCACCGCCCTGGCCGAGCCCGCGCTGCTGTTCTACCTGGCCGCCTACGCGGTCACCAATCTCGGCGCGTTCGCCGTCGTCGTGGCGGTCGGCGGGGACACCGTCGCCGCCTACGCGGGCCTGGCGCGCGGCAGGCCGTGGCTGGCCGCGTCGCTCGTGGTGTGCCTGCTCGGCCTGGTGGGCACGCCGCCCACCGCGGTCTTCGCCGGCAAGGTGCTGGCGATGTCGGCCGCGTGGAGCGGCGGCATGGCGTGGCTCGCGGTGCTGGCCGTGGTCAACACGGTCGCGAGCCTCTTCTACTACCTGCGCTGGATCGTGCCGCTCTTCCGCGGCCGTGGCTCGGGGGGCGGGGACGGCGCGCGCGTGGCGTGGGTGGCGTACCTGGCCGCCGCCTTCTCCCTGGCGTACGGATTAATCTACTACGCGATATCGTAGCAATGAACCAGAAAGTGCTGTATCCAGGTCTTTCGCCAACTACGGAGAATCATGAATAAGACCCGAATCCTGCTCGCCACGGGGGCGCTGGCGCTGCTCACCGCCTGTGGCTCCACGACGGAACACCAGATGGCGGCCGCACCGAGCGCCGCACCCAGCGCCGCTCCCGCCGCCACCACCGCGAACGGCTTCAACGAGGCGGACGTGACGTTCGCGCAGATGATGATCCCGCACCACCAGCAGGCCGTGGAGATGGCCGAACTCGCCGAGACGCGCGCCGAGGACCCCGAGATCAAGGAACTGGCCAAGAAGATCAAGGCGGCGCAGGACCCCGAGATCCAGACGATGCAGGGCTGGCTGAAGGCGTGGGGCAAGCCCGAGCCCACCGGCGGGATGCACCACTCGATGCCCGGCATCATGACCGAGGAGCAGATGAAGGAGCTGGAGGCGGCCAAGGGCGTCGCGTTCGACAAGCGCTTCGCCGAGCTGATGATCGCCCACCACCAGGGCGCGATCGAGATGGCCCGCACCGAGCAGAAGGCGGGAGCCGATCCGGCGGCCAAGGAGCTGGCCGAGACGATCGAGACCACCCAGCAGGCCGAGATCGCCCAGCTCCGCACGCTCCTCGACCGGCTCTGACACCGGCGCGAGGGACCGCACCGCCGTACCCACCGTGGGCGGGTGATGTCGCGGACGACCGGCTCCGGCCCGGACTACGAGCCGGACTGACCGGGCTCCCGCCAGGTCCACTGCGGGACCGCGCGCAGCGGGTGGAGGTCGTCGTCGGCGGCGGCGCGGGAGTTCTGCTGGGCCACCCGCGAGCCGAACTCCAGGTGCTCGCGCACCGCCTCGCGGAACGGCTCGTCGGCCGGCAGCCCTGCCTCGTCGAATGCCTCCATGTACAGCTCCACGAAACGCTCGCGCTGCTCGTCGGTGATGTCGAGATGGCGGTGCACCTGGATGAGGTGGTCGAAGCCGACTTCACGGGTGAAGCGGTCGGGCCCACCGAAGGACTCGACCGTGAACCAGGTCAGGTGATCGACGTGGGTGGCACGGCGCTCGGGAAACAGCTGCTTGAGCAGGGGATCCTCGAGGACCTTCGCGTAGAAGATCTCCTCGAGCCGGTGCAGAGCCTCGTCGCCGCCCGCGTGCGAGTACAGACTGGTCATGCGCCCACTTTCATGGTCGCCCGCGGGCTTGTCGAGCGCGTTCGTCCCAAGGAAACCAGTGAGAGGGCACAGCAAGATCCGCCTAACCGCGTGACAGCCGGTCGGCGGCCCTGATCGGTTCGGGCAGCCGGTAGGCGGGTGTCATGCGCAGCACGTGGGCGCAGGCGTTGTCGAGGCCGACCCGGTGGCCCTGCGACACGTACACCGGTTTCACGCCGTCCCTCGTCCGCAGTGCGCGGCCGACGACCTCGCCGGCGAGCAGGATCGGACTCCACGACCCGCGCTCGGCGGCGGGCTCGTCATGCGTTCCCACGAAGGCGGTCTTGGCCACGCCGATCACCGGCAGGCCGGTCAGCACGCCCAGGTGGCAGGCCAGGCCGAAGCGGCGGGGGTGGGCCAGGCCGTACCCGTCGCAGACGAGCAGGTCCGGCGGCACCGCGAGCTCCTCCAGGGCGGCCAGCAGCGGCGGCAGCTCGCGGAAGGCGAACAGGCCAGGCACGTAGGGGAAGCTCGCGCGCCGGCGGACGACCGCGCTGTCCACCACCCGCAGCGTGTCGGCCTCCAGGACGACGACCGCCCCCGTCACCTCGTCGCCGTGGGCGGCGTAGCCGACGTCGAGTCCGGCCACGAACTCCACGCGCTCCGGCCCCGGGTCGGCGAGGTCGACCAGCGGACGCAGCCGCTCCTGTACGGCCTCGGCCTCGGCGATCGTGGTGGGCCACGGGTGTGCGGACGTCATCCCGACATCCAACCGCGTCCCCCTTCCCACCACCAACCGCTGCCCAGGATCGTCAGCGCGCTTCCGCCGTGACCGCTGCCCCCTCGGTACGGCGGGCGGCGGCCAGCACGAGCACCCCGATGACCACCAGCGCCCAGCTGCCCGTGACGGGGAAGTAGAGCGCGCACATCGGGACGCCGAGGGCCAGCAGATACCACCCGATCTGCGCGGGCACCCGCCCCGTCGCCCGAAGGATTTGCCGGGTCAGTGTGCCGAGCGCCAGCAGCGCGATGCCGGACGCCATGAACCACACGCTCGACTCGCGGATCCAGAAGTCGGGCAGGCCGGTGTCGACGACGGTCGCCAGGAACCCGTCGGCGACGATGGCGGCCCAGGCGTTGGGCTGGGCGAAGGCCCAGACGAAGTGCAGCACCGCGGTGGCGATGATCAGCCGGGGGATCCAGCGGTTCAGCCCGTTCACGCGTCGTCTCTCCCATCGTGCGACGCCGGCCGCATGGCCAGCGTGTAGATCTCGCGCAGGTCCTCCGCCGGCACGGGGGGCACGACCTGCTGGGCCCCGACCAGCACCAGGTAGAGCAGGCGCGCCATCGGTTCGACCTCGGCCTCGGGGCCGCCCAGGTCACGCCACAGGGACTTGACGTAATCGACGCGCAGCCGGTCGACGCGCTGCTGCAGCGCCTGGACCTCGGAGTCCTGCAGCGCCCACGCGCGCATGGCGATCTCCAGGTCGTGGTTGCCGCCCTTGTCATCGAGGATCAGGTCCACCAGGCGATTGAGCTTGACGGACGCGGCGCCGCCACCGGCCTCCGCGCCCGCGATGTAGCGGCTGGTGTGCTCGGCCTCGAAGTGTTCGAGCAGGTCGGTCCTGAATCCGGCCATGCCCTTGAAGCGGTGGTAGAAGGACCCTTTGGTCAGGCCGAGATCGGCGCACAGGCGCTCGACGGTCAGCGCGGGGGCGCCGTCCTCGCTCAGCACCAGGAGTCCTGCTTCCAGCCAGTCGCGTTTGCTCGCCATGTCCCAGACCGTACCATACGGAATGGTATGGAGCCGTGGCGCCCGACCTCAGGAGCACATGAGCCGCCCGGCCGCGGCGATCGCGTCGCCGGGCATGCTGGCGTTGACCTGCACCACGGCGACGCGGCTGCCGTCCTCGGTAGCCATGGCGGCGCCGCCGTACCCGAGGATCAGGCCGGAGTGGGTGAGCACGTCCAAGCCGCAGTAGAGCCGCTCGGAGAAGACGCCGTACTCGCCCTTCCTCATCAGCTCGCCCTCCGGCCGCGCGCCGTCGAACAGCGAACGGTAGAAGGCGGCCACGTCCGCCGCCGTCGAGACGAGCCCGCCCGCGGTCCAGAAGATCGACGCGTTCACCTTGGTGGCGCCGTCCCGCGCGTGGGCGAGGTCCTCGGGTAACAGGGCGGCGGGCAGCTCGGTCGCCCGCAGGCCGATCCGGTCCCTGACCAGTTGCCGGTACGGCTTGCCCGCCACCTTCTCCAGGATCAGGCCGAGGACGATGTAGTTGGTGTTGGAGTAGGCGTAGGTGCCGGGCGGACCAGGGGGACCGGCCTCGGCGAGCAGTTCGCGGGGCGGCCACCTCCTGAGGTGCCCGCCGCTCCACAGCGCCTTGGTGAAGCCGGGAGCGGTCAGGTAGTCGGGGATGCCGCTGGTGTGCCGCAGCAGGTCGGCCACGGTGGCCCGGGTGCTGATCACCCCTGGCAGCAGGCTCTCGACCCGGTCGGTGACCGCCAGCCGTCCCTCACGGACGAGTTCGAGCACCAGCGCCGCGGTGAACGTCTTGGTGATGCTGGCGATCCTGAACCGGTGATCGGTCCGCATCGGCACCCCCTCACGGGCGACGCCCGCCGCGGCCTGCCACACGCGCTCGCCCTCGCGTACGTAGGCGACCGCTCCGGGCGCGCCCTTCCGCACCAGCCGCGCGACCTCCGCCCGCACATCAGGAGGGCCCGGGGACCTGGCGGGAGTGGCCGCGGAACGGGTCGGGGTCTCGGTCATCGTGGCCGTTCCGATCTGGGCGGGCGTCGCGGAGGCACAGGCCGGCAACATCATCAGCAGCGCGACGGCCGCGGCACGTAACCCCATCCCCCGACGATACGTCACTCCAGGTCGGTGGTAATGATCTTCTCGATGTTCCGCTCGGCGAGCGCCGTGATGGTGACGAGCGGGTTGACGCTGGTGTTGCCGGGGATCAGCGAGCCGTCGATGACGTACAGCCCGGGATAGCCGGGCAGCCGGCCGTAGTTGTCGGTGGCCCGGTTCAGAACCACGCCGCCGAGCGGGTGGTACGTCAGGTGATCGCCCCAGATCTTGTAGACGCCGAACAGGTCGGTGCGGTAGATCGTCCCCTCCTTGGCGTTGATCCTGTCGAAGATCGTTTTCGCCATGTCGATGGACGGCTGCTTCCAGGCGGTCTGCCAGTTCAGCTCGACGGCGCCCGTCGCGGCGTTCCAGGTGAACCGGGCGCGGTTCGGGTTCCTGGTGATCGACAGGTAGAACGAGGCGTAGGTCTCGATCCCGGTCGGCAGCGGCGCGACCTCGGCGAACGCGCCACCGGCGGCCCAGTTGTCGATGCCGGCGCAGGGAATGGTCGACTGGAGCTTGCCGGTCGGGTCCCACAGGTGGTTGGCGCGGCCGCACATGACGTTGCCGTTGTCGCCCCAGCCCTTGCCGACCTCGTCGTTCAGGCCGGGCAGCGCGCCGGTGGCCTTCAGTTTGACCAGCAGCTTGCTGGTGCCGACGCTGCCGGCGGCGAAGAACACCCTGTCGGCGGTCACGGTCTTGGTGGCCGTGGTCTCGCCGTTGGTGTCGAGTTGGTCGATGACGACGGTGTAGCCGCCACCGGCCGCCGGAGCGACCGAGGCGACCTGGTGCAGCGGCGAGATGGCGACCCTGCCGGTGGCCCTGGCCTGGGCGAGGTAGGTCTTCTGCAGGGACTTCTTGCCGTGGTTGTTGCCGTAGAGGATCTCTCCGGCCAGCGCCGACTTGGGTACGGTTCCGGCCGCCTCCTGCTTCATGTAGTCCCAGTCGTAGACGTCGGACACGAACACGAACGGGAAGCCGGAACGCTGGGCGTGCTTACGGCCGACCCTGGCGTACTGGTAGTAGGGGGTGGAGTCGAACCAGGCCGGGTCGACGGCGCCGACCCCCAGCCCGGCGTTGGCGCGCGGGTAGTAGACGTCGTACATCTCGTCGGCGTTCACCGACGGCAGGACGGCGCCGAAGTTCTCGCGCCTGGGAGTGACGGCCATGCCGCCGTTGACCAGCGAACCGCCGCCCACGCCGCGGCCCTGGTAGACCGTGATGCCGCCGAACTCCTCGGCGTCCAGGATCCCGGTGTAGCGGGAGATGTTCCTGTCGATCGGGAAGCCGAGGAAGTAGTTGAGGGGCGCCTTGGTCCTGGTGCGCAGCCAGTAGGAGCGGTGGTCGGGTTCGAGGGTGTTGCAGAAGATCTTGCCGTCGGGGCCCGGGGTGTCCCAGGCCATGCCCATCTCGACCATGTGCACCTCGACGCCCGCCTGGGCGAGCCGCAGCGCGGCGACGGAGCCGCCGTACCCGGTGCCGATCACCAGAGCCTGGACGTGGGCGCCCGCGGCGATCGGAGGTGCCGCGACGACGGCCTCCGCCCGGGCGGCCGGGGCGCGGCCCGCGAGAGCCGCGACGCCCAGGACGGCCCCGGTTCCGGCGATGAATCCACGGCGTGAGAAGCCGCTGGGGCTATCACTCATGTGCTGTTCCTCCCTCTCCACGACGCGGCCTTCTACCGCTTGACGGAGGGTGCCGAGCCGCCCGACAGCGTGCACACGGTGTCGAGGCCCAGCACGTGGTTGAGCCGCCCGAACGTCAGCCACGAACCGATGCTCATGCTCAGCTCGACGATCTCGCGCTGGGTATAGTGCGCGGTCATCCGCGTCCAGAACTCGTCGTCGAGGCCGTGGTGGTCCAGGGCGTACCGCTCGGCGTACTCGGCGGCCAGCCTGGTGCGTTCGTCGAAGGCGTCGGTGGTACGCCATCGGGTCACCGCGTCGGCGAACTCCTCCTCGACTTGCTGCCCGTCGCGTTCGGTCCGCCAGTCGAGGCAGAAGGCGCACCCGTTGATCTGCGCGATCCGCAGCCGGGCCGCCTCGAACTCGCGCAGCCCGAGGGTCGTGTGCGTGTAGACCGACATCGAGAACTTCGAGGCGGCGATCCCGATGCCGGGCACCATCTCGCCCCACACGTACTCGATGGCGTCCTTGCCCTCGGGGACGTCGATATTCATGGCCGCTTCCTCCCGAGTCCGCCGGTCCCGAGTCCGCCGGTTCCGAGTCCGCCGGTTCCGAGTCTGCCGGTCCCGAGTCCGCCGACCGCCGGGCGCAGCGGGACGTCGAGCGCGTCGTAGAGCCCCGGCTCGGCCTCCAGGAGCCAGTCGATGGCGCTCACCAGCCGCCCCGCCGCGGTGGCGTTCCCACCCGCGGACCGGTTGCCGCCCTCGTCGGTGGCCTCGACCGTGACCTCGATCCGCGGACGGCCCTCGATGATCACCCGGTGCGCTCCCTCGCCGCCGGGCGGCGTCGGCCAGTCCGGCGCGCAGGACGGATGGATGCGGGTGACGTGCTCGATCACGATACGGGCCGCGCCCTCGACGATGCCCTGCACCTCGAACCGCACGGCGCCCTGCGTGCCCGCCTCGAACTCGCCCATCGTCCTGGTGCTCACCGTGGAGTCGAGCGCGCGCCGATCGACGCTCTCGCGGATCTCGTCGAGTTCGGCGCCGAGGGCCCTGGCCATCAGCCGTACCTGCCCGCCCCACACCATCGTCGGGACCGTGGGCGCGATCATCGGCGGCTCGTAGTCCATCGGCTGGCCCATGCCGACCAGGTAGCGGACCGAGTCGGGCTGGTCGTAGGTGGAGTAGTCGAAGATCTCCTGGCAGCGGATCACGTCCACGGTGGCGCCGAGTCCGCTGATCAGCAGGGGCAGCACGTCGTTGCCCCAGCCGGGGTCGACGCCTGAGACGAACAGCGAGCCGCCGCCGTCCGCGATGGCGGCCAGCACCGGTTCCCGCAGCTCCGGCGGGGCGTTGCGCTGGTCGTAGAGCGCGTACATCGAGGGGGTGACGACCACGGCCCCGGCCCTGATCGCCCTGACGATGTCGGCGAGGGCCTCGTCCGGGCGCAGGTCGCCGGAGGCCGCGTACACCACGGCGCGAGGACCGGCGGCCAGCACCGCGTCGATGTCGTCGGTCGCCTTGACGCCCAGATCGTGGCCGAGCCCGCCCAGCTCGCCCGCGTCGCGGCCGACCTTGCCGGGGTCGTGAACGAGCACCGCGGTGAGCTCCAGCCCCGGGTGGGCCTCGACGGCGCGGATGGCCGCGCGGCCGACATTGCCGGTACCCCAGACAATCGTGGGCATCATGGGCGGAGCGTAGCAAGCGCTTGGTTAGGTGTACAGGGCCCGCCGCGACCCCAAGCTTTGGGCAGCGGCCGGCGCTCCCGCGCCGGGCGATCCGGCTGGGCTCTTGGGCGGAGGCGAGGTCTCCTGGGTCGAGGTGAGGCCCTCGGGGCGGGACGAGGTCTGGTGGGGGTGGAGCCCTCGGGCGGGTGTGAGGTCTCCTGGGTCGGGGCGCGAGAGAGTGGGCTCCGGGCGGGTTGAGGTCTCTTGGGCCGAGGCTTCTGGGTGGGCGTGAGACTTCCGGGGGAGGGCGGGTCTCCCGGCTGTGGGCGGGCCCGAGTTCGCTCCCGAGGGCGACGCTCGCGAGAACGGCCGCATACGAAAAAGGACCCCTAAGGGTCCCCTCGTGTGGTGGACGATACTGGGATTGAACCAGTGACCTCTTCCGTGTCAGGGAAGCGCTCTCCCGCTGAGCTAATCGTCCGTATTGAGTTGAAACTCAGAGCGGAAGACGGGATTCGAACCCGCGACCCTCACCTTGGCAAGGTGATGCTCTACCACTGAGCCACTTCCGCATGGTGCTGCACCTACTGTAGCGGATCCCGAAGGGCCCGCGTCACGCCCGAGGTGGAGACGGGATTTGAACCCGTGTGGACGGCTTTGCAGGCCGCTGCCTCGCCTCTCGGCCACTCCACCAGGAGATCTTGCTCCGAGCGGAAGACGGGATTTGAACCCGCGACCCTCACCTTGGCAAGGTGATGCTCTACCACTGAGCCACTTCCGCGTGTTATCCAGCGATTTGCTCGCCGGCCACGGAGAAAACCATATCGCCTTTCGCGAGTGCGCGTGCGCAACGTGCCGCCGTCGAGCGCGCTTTCACGACACCACCCGCACGTCGTCCGCCTTGACGAACATCACCCGGTGCCCGAGCTGGATCTGGTGGTAGCGGAGCTTGCCGCGCACCGTGACGTGCTTGGCCGGCTTGAAGTGCGACGCCTTCAGGTACGTCCCGCGCAGCGTCTGCCCGAGCGAGTAGAACTGCCCCCGGTGCAGCGTGTACGGCAGCGGCGTGTGCTCCTGGTAGGCCACCCCGCGCGGATAGGCCGACCGCTCGGGGTAGGCCCTGCCGTACACCTTGACCTTGTCACGGACCGGGGTGACCAGCGGGCCGGTGGCGCGGACGGCGGTGGGCTGGGACGGCGGGTTGCGGAACCACGCCTTCTGGCCGAGGTACCAGATGGCCGTCCAGTCGCCGGAGGTCTCGGCGAGGGCGTAGCGCTGGCCGACGGAGGCGCGGGCGCTCTGGTCGTAGACGCTGTAGGTGGAGGATCCGGTGCGGCGCTGGCCGATGTCGGCGACCAGGGGCGCGTCGTCGCGCGGCTCGGTGCGGAGCCAGACGCTGGTGGCGCCCTGCGGCCGGCACTGCCTGTGGGGACGCTTGCGGAAGCAGCCGACGAAGGTGGGCCGGTGCAGGCCGTAGTCGGGCTTGATGATCACGGACTGGCCGCTCTCGCCGCCCTCGATGGGCGCCTCCATCATGGCGAGGAAGCGCCCCCAGTCCCAGTACGGTCCCGGGTCGTCGTGCATGCCGGGCACGGCGGAGGCGGTGGCGCCGGGGACGTTGTCGTGGCCGATGATGTGCGCCCTGTCGAGCGGCACGTCGTACTTGGTGGCCAGGTACCGGACCAGCTCGGCCGAGGAGCGGTACATCGCCTCGGTGTACCAGCTGCCGCCCTCGGCCAGGAAGCCCTCGTGTTCGATGCCGATCGAGCGGGTGTTGACGTCCCAGTTGCCGGCGTGCCATGCCACGTCCTTGGTGAGCACGTGCTGGGCGACGTGCCCGTCCTTGGAGCGGATCGTGTAGTGCCAGCTGACGTATTTCGGGTTCTTGACCAGCGAGGGGATGCCGCCGTAGGAGCCCTCGGTGTCGTGGATCACGATGTAGTCGATCTCCCGCGGGGACGTCATCCGGTCGTGGTTGCCGTAGTCGTCCTTGTCGAAGCGCTTGTAGGCGGCGGGCATCCATTCGCACGCCAGCGTGGCGGGGCACTCGGCGGGGGAGGCGGCGGAGGCGGCGGCGATCCTGAGGGCGGGCACCGGCGTCGCGTGCAGCCGGACGAGTGACCCGTCGTCGGTGCGGCGCTCGACGCCGGCGCGCATGACCTCCAGCACCTCGTGGGCGAACGACGGGCTCGCGTAGCGGGCGACGGCCTCGTGCCAGGCGAGCGGGTCGGGGCTGAGCGGGGCGCCGAGCCTGCGCTGCTGGTCGGCCAGGAGCGCGGCGCCGCCCCTGATGTTGGCGGCCCTGTCGCGCCGCAGCCGCTCGGGCGGGAGCCCCGTCAGCCGCGCCGCCCGTTGCAACGTCTGCTCGCCCTGCGCGACGAAGACCGGGGGAGCGGCGGCGAGGTGCATCGGCCGGGTGTCGTCGCCCCGCGGGTCGCCCGTGTGGTGATGACCCGCCTCCGGTACGGCCTCGGCGTCCGTCAGGTGCATCGGCCCGTACCCTCCCGACACGCTGGGCCGCCAGCCGTGGGTGTCCCAGCGGGATTCCAGGTAGGACACGCCGAGCAGCACGCTCTCCGGCACGCCGTACTCCTCGGCCGCGGCCCGGAAGTCCTCCTGCGCGCCGCCCGGCCCCTGCGCGCCCCGCCCGTGCGAGACGGCGCCGCCCTGCCCGTGCGAGACGGCGCCGACCGGCCCCTGCGAGACCGCGCCGACCGGCCCGTGGACCGCCGCCGCCCCGCCCGGTTCGGGTGTGACCGCTCCCGTAGGGCCGAGCGCGACGAGAAGGGCGGCGGCGACCCAGAGCAGCATGAGAGAACCCCCTGCGATGCGAGATCAGTCAATTACGTAGCGTAACGGGCGCGACTCTCGCGGCTTTCGCGGGGTATGGCGATCTCTGCGCGCGTGTAGTCCCCTGCGGGGCATGCGCGCATTCCCTCCATCGGCGTGTCGGCTTTCCATTAAGTGATTCCTGCCCGATTTCGGGCAAGATGTTGGCATGGAGTGTGATCTCTGCGTAGGGTCCTGCCCTGTGCATCCCTACGAGGACCTCATCGCGCACCTGACCAGGACGAGCCAGCTCGCCCACGGTGAGGCGGCGCGCGTGGTGGCCGAAGTGGTGGCCTACTTCTCCGAGCCCGTCGAGGAGTTCGTCCGGCGCCGCCACGGCGAGCTGAAGGCTCGCGGCTTCACCAACGACGAGATCTTCCCCAGGATCGCGGCGGAACTACCCGCGCGGCGCGTGGCGGCCCCCGAGCTGTCGCTGCGCCAGCTGCGCCGGATCGTCTACGGATAGGAAGGTTGGCCCATGTGCGGAATCGTCGCCTATGTCGGCAGCAAGGATGCCGCGCCCATCCTGCTGGAAGGGCTGCAGCGCCTGGAGTATCGCGGCTACGACTCGGCCGGGGTGGTGGTGTCCAACAAGGGCCTCAAGCTGCGTAAGGTCAAGGGCCGCGTGGCAGACCTGGCGAAAGCCGTACCAGCCAGGTTCAAGGGGACGCTCGGCATCGGGCACACCCGCTGGGCCACCCACGGCGTGCCGAGCGACGAGAACGCCCACCCGCACCTGTCGACCGACGAGCGCATCGCAGTCGTGCACAACGGCATCATCGAGAACGCCGACGAACTGCGCGCCAGGCTCGTCGCCGAGGGCGTGACCTTCGTCTCCGAGACCGACACCGAGGTGCTCGCGCACCTGATCGCCCGTACGGTCACCGAGACCGACACCCTCGAGGAGGCGGTCAGGAAGGCGCTCAAGAGCATCGTCGGCACCTACGGCATCGCGGTCGTCGACTCCGAGCGGCCCAAGGAGATCGTGGTCGCCCGCAACGGCAGCCCGATCGTGCTCGGGCTCGGCGAGAAGGAGATGTTCGCCGCCTCCGACGTCGCGGCACTGGTCCGCTACACCCGCCAGGTCGTCCACCTGGAGGACGGCGAGCTGGCGGTGCTGACCGCCGACGGCTTCCACACCTTCGCCAGCGGCGGGCGCGAGACCGCCAAGGAGCCGCTGACCGTCGACTGGGACGCCGGCCACTACGACACCGGCGGCTACGAGCACTACCTGCTCAAGGAGATCTCCGAGCAGCCCGAGTCGATCGCCCGCACCCTGCGCGGGCGCCTCGACGAGCGCTTCCACATCGCCCACCTGGGCGGGCTCAACATGGACGCCCGCGAGACCCGCTCCTTTCGCCGCATCAAGATCATCGGATGCGGCAGCGCCTACTACTCCGGCCAGATCGGCGCGCAGCTGATCGAGGAGCTGGCCCGTATCCCCGCCGACGCCGAGCCCGCCAGCGAGTTCCGCTACCGCAACCCGGTCGTCGACCCCGACACCCTCTACGTCGCGATCAGCCAGTCGGGCGAGACCTACGACACGCTGGCGGCCGTGCAGGAGCTCAAGCGCAAGGGCGGGCGCGTCATCGGCATCGTCAACGCCGTGGGCAGCGCGATCGCCAGGGAGGTCGACGGCGGCATCTACCTGCACGCGGGCCCCGAGGTGTCGGTGGCCTCCACCAAGGCGTTCACCTCGACCGCGGTCGCCTTCGCTCTGCTCGCCCTGCACCTCGGCCGGGTGCGCGACCTGTCGCCCGCCGACGGCCGCCGCATCGTCGAGGGGCTGCGCGAGCTGCCGACGCAGATCGAGAAGATCCTCAAGCAGGGCGACCGCATCGCCGAGCTGGCCAGGAAGTACGCCCAGCACCCGAGCATGATGTTCGTCGGCCGGGTGCGGGGCTACCCGGTGGCCCGCGAGGGCGCGCAGAAGCTCAAGGAGATCTCCTACGTCCACGCCGAGGCCTACCCGGCCAGCGAGCTCAAGCACGGGCCGCTCGCGCTGATCGGCCCCGACCTGCCGACGGTGGCGATCGTGCCCGACGACGAGCTGCTCGACAAGAACCTCACCACGCTGGGCGAGATCAGGGCGCGCGGCGGCAGGGTGCTCATGGTCGGCCACCGCGAGCCCGACTCCAAGCTGGCCGACGACGTGATCGTGGTCCCGAAGAACGAGATCGAGCTCGACCCGATCCTGCTCACGATCCCGTTGCAGCTGCTGGCCTACCACGCGGCGGTCGCGCTGGAGCGCGACGTCGACAAGCCGCGCAACCTGGCCAAGAGTGTGACCGTCGAGTAGCGGCCCTCACGGCAGCAGGAGGCCCCAGTAGAGGGCCCAGGGGATCATGACCACGCCCGCCGCGACGAGCAGGCCGAGCCGTACCCGCTCGGAGCGGCGCCCGGCCGCGCGCCAGGCGCGCGCGGTCGGCACGACGGCGACGGCGGCGGCGATCGCCAGCGCCTGCAGCAGCAGCCAGAGCACGGGCCGTCCGGCCAGGACCGGTCCGGGCTCGGCCAGCTTGCCACCGGTCATGATCACGTACATGAGGTAGCAGAACCCCCCGGCCACCACGGCCAGGCCCGCGGCCGCCAGCACCCTGGGCCCGGCGCTCGAGGCCACCGCCGTGCCCCTGATCCGGCGCGCGCCCGCGGCCAGCGGGTAGCCGAGGAAGGCGAGCAGGAACAGCAGGAGGGCGGCGCACTGCACGGCCGCCGACTCCCACCAGGACGGCGGCGGCACCGCGATGGTCGCCGACTCCTGGTGCGGCCGGGTGCTCGCCTCCGGCGGGCTCGACAGGGGCGCGCGCCCCGCCACGACGTCGGACACCCACGAGCCGACCAGCTCGGGGTAGCCGGGAGTCAGCTCGGGCAGCCTGGTGACGCCGCCGTCGGGGCTGCGGTGGGCGGCGTGGTCCGCGCCGGCGAACATCCGCATCGTCACGTGCTCGTTGCCGCCCTCGGCCAGGGCCCCGGCCATCAGGGGAGGACTCTCCTTCGGCGGGGTGAGCAGGTCGTGGGTGCCCCAGATCGCCAGCACCGGCTGCCTGACCTTCCGCAGGACCGGCAGCGGGTCGTGCCACGGCTCGGGGAACAGCCCGCCGTCGGAGATCGCCCGGTACATCGTCGGCACCGCCCTGTCGGGCAGCGAGCCTGACACGCCCGCCTTGCGCAGGCCCGCCGAGACCGCCCACGCCTGCTGGCGCAGCGGCTGCTGGGAGTTGGCGCCGACCAGCACCGCGAACGCGACGTCGGAGGAGCGGGCGGCGGCCATCGGCACCACCCATCCGCCCTCGCTCAGCCCCCAGAGCCCGACGGCCGACGGGTTGACGCCCGGCCGGCGGCGCAGCGCGGCCACCGCACCGAGCGCGTCGGTGGCCAGCTGCGCGTAGGAGCGCTCGAACAGCGAGTAGCCCACCGACCGCTTGTCGTAGACGAGCACCGCCATGCCGCGCCTGGCGAACTCCACGGCCTCGGTCATGAGTTTGGTCCTGGCAGTGCCCTGGCCCGCCCCGTGCACGAGCACGATGCCGGGCCGCGGGCCCTGTCCGTGTCCGTCTCTGGGGGACAGGACCGTGCCGCGCAGGGTGAGCCCTCCGTCGCCCGCGAAGCTCACCTCCGTCGCCGCCAGATCGGCGGGCACCGGTACGGCAGGCGTGGGCGTGGGCGCGGCTTGGGCGGCGGCGGCCGGTACGGCTAACGCCGCCAGCAGGGCCATCGTCGAGATCAGGAATCGCTTCATACCGCCGAAAGTACTCTGCAGAGAGTTCTCGGCAAAGAGATGTCTGCAGAAATCCTTCTGGAGGACTAGGGTGCTCGTCATGAAGGATGACCAGCCCTGGGTGCTCGACGACCCCGGCAAGCTGAAGGCCCTGGCCCATCCGATGCGCCGGGCGATGCTGCGTCACCTGGGCCTGCACGGCCCCGCCACCTCCACGACGCTCGGCTCGCTGCTCGACGCCAAGACCGGCACGACCAGCTACCACCTGCGCCAACTGGAGAAGTACGGGTTCATCGAGGAGATCCCCGAGCGCTCGGCCGGGCGCGAGCGGTGGTGGCGCAGGATCGAAACGGGCGACATCAGGCTGCCGCATCCGCAGCGGCTGGCTCCGCAGGACCGTCCGGTGCTGGCCGAGTTCCACCGGATCGGGCTCGAGGAGGACAAGCAGATCCTCATGGAGCTCCTGCCCGCCGCCTACCAGGCCGATCCCGCCTGGGTGAAGGTCTCGCGCGGCCTGGGCCGGATGACGCTGGCAGAGCTGGAGGCCTTCTTCGAGGAGTACATGCTGCTGCTGAAGAAATACAGCCATCGCGCGGCCGACGCCCCGCCGCAGGCCAGGCCGCTGCACATCCGCCTGCTCGCCATCCCGGCCGACCTGCCCACCCCGATGAGCGACTCTCCGTGACGAGCCCATAACATTGGGTGGAGGGGGCCGGGGTGACGGGGAGGGCGCATGCGCCGTCGGGAGTTCGTGGCGGGCGCGCTGGGCGCGCTGGGCGCGCTGGGCGCGCTGGCCTGCCTGTCCGGCTGCGGCACGCCCACGCGACAGGTTCCGAGCTTCTCCGTCGTGCCAGGCGGCGAGGCCTGGATCCCCGTCGCGCGGGCCCTTGAAGGGCAGCTCAGGCGCGGCGGGATGTCGGCAGGGGGCACCAGGCTGACCGTGACGGGCCTGCCCGCGCTCGCCGCCGCCGAGATCAGCAGGTCGAAGGAGATCGGCACGCCTCTGGCCAGGCTCGTCGGCGACGTCGAGGCCCTGGTGGTCACCGACGCCTCCCTGTTTCGCGAGTTCGACGAGTTCGCCCGGCGGCTGGTCGCCGACCCCGGCGGCACCGTGCTGGGCGGCAGGCCGCAGGGGGAGACCGACCACCTGCTGTTCGGGCTGGTCGCCCGCGGCCTCGGTGCCGACGCCAGAGTGCTCGACTACGCCGGCTACCCCACCACGAACGACGCGGCCGAGGCGCTGCTGGCCGGCCGGGTCGCCATCGCCGCGGGTCCGCTCGGCGAGTGGCGCAAGCCCCTCGACAAGGGGCGCGTCAGGGTGCTGGCCGTCTCCTCGGCCGAACGGGTCGAGGGCGTCGATGCGCCGACCCTGCTGGAGTCGGGCGTGCGGGTCGACTTCGCCGACTGGTGCGGCGTGCTCGGGCCCAAGGAGATGGGCGAGGGCGAACGCGCCCAGGCGGTCGAGCTCCTCGACGAGGTCGTCGGGTCCGAGCGGTGGCGGGAGGCCTGCCGTACGAAGGGCTGGAAACCGATCCCGCTCAGTGGCGACGACTTCGGCCAGTGGTTCGGCTCCGAGGTCGAGAGGACCCGCGAAGTGCTCAAGGACCTCGGCCTGATCGACACAACTTGTTGGGGTAGTTGCGTCCGCGGCCACTAGATGTAGGATCCTGGTCGTCGCTGGTTCGCCCGAGCAGGGCGAAGCAAAAGGGAAGCCGGTGAGATTCCGGCACTGCCCCGCAGCGGTGAGCGGGAACGACCGCCGTCACGAAGCACTGGGCCCATGGCCTGGGAAGCGACGGCCAGTAGGAAGCTGACGTACGCCCGCGAGTCCGAAGACCTGCCAGCGGTATGACCTGTCCAAGGCCTCGAGGGAGGGCCAGGGGGCCCTGCGGCGTGCCCGCGTGCTCTCGCCTGCCCTCACGGGGGCGAAGCTCGCGAGGAGAGAGCGTGACGCAGATCGTAGAGGTGGATCGCCGGCTGGCCATCGAGGAGGCCGCCGCCAGGGTGATCACCGATCCGGAGAACTCCAGGGTCGCCGCCAGGCTGCTGGCCGAGGAGATCGCCGACGAGGCCGCCGCCCACGGCGTGCGGACCTTCTCCGAGTCGATCGCGGCCACCCACGCCGCGGGTCTGCTGCAGGACGGGCTGGCCGCCTTCGTGGCCGCCAACGCCGCCGCCCTCGACGCGCTCGTGGACGAGGGCGCCGACGACAGGTTCGAGTACTTCGGCCTGCGTACTGTCTACGACCGCTACCTGCTGCGCCACCCGGAGACCCGCGGCGTGCTCGAACGCCCGCAGCACTTCATGCTGCGCGTCGCGTGCGGCCTGTCGGCGTCGGTCGCCGAGGCCGCCGAGCTGTACGCGCTGATGTCCACGCTGTCGTACCTGCCCAGCTCGCCCACTTTGTTCAACTCCGGCTCGCGCCGCGCCCAGCTGTCGTCCTGCTTCCTGCTCGACTCGCCGCGTGACGAGCTGGAGGGGATCTACGAGCGCTACGGCCAGGTCGCCAGGCTGTCGAAGTACGCCGGCGGCATCGGCATCGCCTGGACCAGGGTGCGTTCGCGCGGCTCGCTGATCCGCGGTACCAACGGCCACTCGAACGGCATCGTCCCCTGGCTGCGCACGCTCGACGCCAGCGTCGCCGCCGTCAACCAGGGCGGCCGCCGCAAGGGTGCGGCCTGCGTCTACCTGGAGACCTGGCACGCCGACATCGAGGAGTTCCTCGAACTGCGCGACAACACCGGCGAGGAGGCGCGCCGCGCCCACAACCTCAACCTCGCCAACTGGGTGCCCGACGAGTTCATGCGCCGCGTCGAGGCGGACCAGACGTGGTCGCTGTTCGACCCGAAGCAGGTGCCGCACCTCACCGACCTGTACGGCGAGGCCTTCGACGAGGCATACAAGGCCGCCGAGGCGGCGGGCCTGTACACCCGCCAGATCCCCGCGCGCACCCTGTACGGCCGGATGATGCGCACGCTCGCGCAGACCGGCAACGGCTGGATGACCTTCAAGGACGCCGCCAACCGCGCCTCCAACCAGACCGCGCGCCCGGAGAACGTCATCCACCTGTCCAACCTGTGCACCGAGATCCTCGAGGTCACCAGCGACGGCGAGACCGCCGTCTGCAACCTCGGCTCGATCAACCTGGCCGCCCACCTGTCCGGCGCCACCATCGACTGGGTACGGCTGCGCGCCACCGTCAGGACCGCGGTGCGCTTCCTGGACAAGACGATCGACCTGGGCTTCTATCCGACGCCCGAGGCCGAGACCGCCAACCTGCGCTGGCGCCCGATCGGGCTCGGCGTGATGGGCCTGGCCGATGTGTTCTTCTCGCTGCGCCTGCCGTTCGACTCCCCCGAGGCCCTGAGGCTGTCGACGCGCATCGCCGAGGAGATCGCGCTGGCCGCCTACGACACCTCCGCCGACCTGGCCGTCGAGCGCGGGCGCCACCCCTCCTACGGCGACACCAGGGCGGCGCAGGGCGTGCTGCACCCCGACCACTTCGCAGTGGGCGACTCGCCCGAGTGGACGGCGCTGCGTGCCAAGATCGACAGGACCGGGCTGCGCAACTCCCTCATGATCGCCATCGCGCCGACGGCCACGATCGCCTCCATCGCCGGCTGCTACGAGTGCATCGAGCCGCAGGTGTCGAACGTCTTCAAGCGCGAGACCCTGTCGGGCGAGTTCCTGCAGGTCAACCGCTACCTGGTCGCCGACCTTCAGCGCCTGGGGCTGTGGACGCAGGAGATGCGCGACGCGGTCAAGCGCGCCGACGGCTCGATCCAGGACATCGCCGCGATCCCCGCCGAGCTCAAGACCCTGTACCGGACGGCGTGGGAGCTGCCGCAGAAGGCGCTCATCGACCTGGCGGCGGCGCGGACGCCGTACATCGACCAGTCGCAGTCGCTGAACCTCTTCATGGCCACGCCGACGATCGGCAAGCTGTCGTCGATGTACGCCTACGCGTGGAAGCAGGGGCTGAAGACCACCTACTACCTGCGCTCGCGCCCCGCGACCAGGATCGCGCAGACGACCGTGCAAGCGGCTCCCGAGCAGGCGTTCACCGTGAGCGAGGCCGTCGCCTGCTCGCTGGAGAACCCCGAGATCTGCGAAGCCTGCCAGTAGGCCCCCCGACATCCCTTCCCCGAGGAGAACCGCATGCTGCTCGACCCCGGTATGGACCTGACGCTGCGCCCGATGCGCTACCCCGACTTCTACGAGCGCTACCGGGCCGCCATCCGCAACACCTGGACGGTCGAGGAGGTGGACCTGCACAGCGACCTGGCCGACCTGGCCAGGATGTCGCCCCAGGAGCGCCACCTCATCAACCGCCTGGTCGCCTTCTTCGCCACCGGCGACTCCATCGTCGCCAACAACCTCGTCCTCAACCTCTACCAGCACGTCAACGCCCCGGAAGCCCGCCTGTACCTGTCCAGGCAGCTGTTCGAGGAGGCGGTGCACGTGCAGTTCTACCTGACGCTGCTCGACACCTACCTGCCCGACCCCGACGAGCGCGTCAAGGCCTTCGCCGCCGTCGACAACATCCCCTCCATCCGCGACAAGGCCGAGTTCTGCTTCCGCTGGATCGACTCGCTGTCGGACCTGCAGCGGCTGGAGACGCGGGAGGACCGCAGGACCTTCCTGCTCAACCTCATCTGCTTCGCCGCCTGCATCGAAGGACTGTTCTTCTACGGCGCCTTCGCCTACGTCTACTGGTTCCGCTCCCGCGGCCTGCTCAGCGGCCTGGCCACCGGCACCAACTGGGTCTTCCGCGACGAGTCGATGCACATGGAGTTCGCCTTCAGCGTC
Organism: Nonomuraea sp. NPDC059194; assembly: GCF_042754765.1. Taxonomy (NCBI): domain Bacteria; kingdom Bacillati; phylum Actinomycetota; class Actinomycetes; order Streptosporangiales; family Streptosporangiaceae; genus Nonomuraea; species Nonomuraea sp. NPDC059194. The sequence goes on from NZ_JBHZBH010000008.1 coordinate 135,962, forward strand.
GTCGACACCGTCCGCGCGGAAGAGCCCGACCTGTTCGACGACGAGCTCGGCAAGCAGGTCACCAGGATGCTGGAAGAGGCGGTCGCGGCCGAGCTGGCCTTCGCCTCGGACCTGTGCGGCGACGGCATGTCGGGAATGACCGTCGAGCAAATGCGCGAGTACCTTGAGTACGTCGCCGACCAGCGGCTGCGCCGCCTCGGGATGCCGATCAGGTACGGCACCGCCAACCCCTTCGCGTTCATGGAGCTGCAGGACGTGCAGGAGCTGGCGAACTTCTTCGAGCGCAGGGTTTCCGCTTACCAGGTGGCGGTCGAGGGCAATGTGACCTTCGACGAGACATTCTGAGACATTAGGGGGCATGATTGTGTCGCCGGTGAACTGGCTCATCCTGATTGGTTCGGTCATCGGAGCGGTCATCGGCGTCGAGCTGGTTCGCAGGCTGCTGCTCAAGGCCGGCCGTACCTGGGATTTCCTCGGGCACCTGGTGCGCCGGTGCACGTGGCCGGGGTTCGCGGTGGCGGCGGTGGTGGCCTTCAACGCCGCCTTCGTCCCCGGCATGGTCAGCACCTCGGCCGGCCCCGTCATCGAGCGCCTCATGGGCGTGGTCACCATCGCCGTGGTCACCTGGCTGATCATCCAGGCCGCCTACGCGGTCACCGACCTCGTCCTCGACCGGCTCGAACAGATCGACGACAACAACCGCAGAGCCCGGCGGACCAGAACACAGATCACGCTGGTCCGCAGGGCCGCCGCCGCGGTGATCATCGTGATCTCGTTCGGCGCCGCGCTGTTCACCTTCCCTGAGGTGCGCGCGCTCGGCGCCGGTCTGCTCGCCTCGGCCGGCATCGCGGGCGCGATCGTCGGCATCGCGGCCCAGTCCACGATCGGCAACATGCTCGCCGGGCTGCAGCTCGTCTTCAGCGACGCGCTGCGGCTCGACGACGTGGTCGTGGTCAACGGCGAGTGGGGCAGGATCGAGGAGCTCACGCTCACCTACGTCGTGGTCCGCTCGTGGGACGAGCGGCGCCTGGTCTTCCCCGTCTCCTTCTTCACCCAGAACCCGTTCGAGAACTGGACCAGACACGGCAGCAGGGTCATCGGCCACGTCTACTTCCGCGTCGACTGGTCGGTGCCCGTGCCCGAGCTGCGCGAGGAACTGCACCGCTTCATCAAGGACCACCCGCTGTGGGACCAGAAGGACTGGACGCTCCAGGTCACCGACATCCTGCCCAACGGGCTGGTGGAGCTGCGCGCGCTGATGAGCGCGGCCGACTCGGCCTCGGTCTGGGACCTGAAGGCCGACGCCCGCGAGCACCTCGTGGCCTACCTGAAGGCCCACCACCCGCAGGCGCTGCCCCGCTTCAGGGTGGAGAGCTCCTCCTACGGCGCGTTCGCCGACTCAGGCCCCGGGGGCTGGCCGAAGGACCCGCGTAGCCCCCGCGATCAGCGCGGTGGCCAGAACCCATCCTGAGACCACCAGCGTCCAGGCCACCCACGCCGTCCACCCGGCGGGCTCGTACGCGCCGCGCACCTCGAACACGCTCACCGGCACCAGCAGGTCGAGGGAGTAGACGAACGCGTTGAACGTGCGCACCTCGTCGGGGTCCACCTGGACGGGCGGGACCTGGCCGAAGATGACCGTCCCCGCGCCGAGCAGGATCACCGCCCACAGACCCGCCAGCCACGAGCGGTAGCCGTAGCCGACCATCAGGTCGAGCAGCCGCCCCCACATCCTGCCGGGGGCGCGCAGGGTGCCGCGCCGCTCACGCTGCTTGGCCAGCAGCACCCGCCGCGCGTCGGGCTCGTGCCCGATGCGCCGGTACCACGAGGCCAGCTGCTCGTACGGCTGCGGCCGGTAGCCGTCGGGGTCGTGGCACAGCCAGCCGAGCCGTTCGGTGAGCGTCCACGAGCCGCGCAGCGACTCGTAGGTCAGCCCGTTGAGCTGCACGGCGTCCGGATAGGCTTCGGGGGAGTCGAGCAGCACCCCGAACCGCGAGTAGCCGAAGTTGACGCCGCCCTCGATCACGTCGGGCCGCATGATCACCTCATCGGCCTGCATGTGGCTGAGGTGCAGCACCCTGCCGGCCGCGCGCAGCTCGGCGCGGTCGAAGGACAGGACCCCGTCGACGCGCGCGCCGCGCATCCTGATCGTGCCGTCGGCCCTGAACCCGGCGCTGAGCTCGGCGGTGCCCGCCGTCATGAAGTCGGCGTTGATCGCGCCGACGTGCGCCCGTTCGAGGTAGAGGCCGCCGGGGAAGTCGCCGCCGATCAGCCGCAGCCCGCCGTGGGCGCGCAGGCCGCGCAGGAACGCGCCGCCGCCCACCGACAGGCCGCCCGCCCACAACGCCCACTCGTGCATGGTGTCGCCCGCGTTGTCCTCCGGCTCGCGCACGTCGCCGTGGGCCGACTCGGACGTGGTCGTGCGCGGCGGCGGCGCCGTCAGCGTCGTCCTGGACAGGCGGCACTGGCCCTCGACGCGCGCGTTGTCCAGGCGCACGCCCGCGTGGACGGCCGAGCCGTCCAGCTCGAACAGGCCGTCCACCTTCATCCGCGAGCCCTTGAACCTGGCCAGCTCGCAACCGCGCAGCCGGACACCCTTGGCGGTGGCGTCGGACAGGTCGACCGGCTCGGCCAGATGGCAGTTGAGCAGGTAGAGCGTGGCGTCGATCGAGGCGCCCGACAGGTCGAGGGCACCGACCACGCGGGCGCCCGCCAGCCGTACGCCCGGCACCTGCCCGGGGGTGCGCTCGACCGCGCCGAGCAGCAGCGCGGCGATCACCTCGGCCCGCACCTCGCGCTCACGCCCCCAGCGATGGGCCTGCGCGGGATCGTCGAGCTCCTTGTCGCCCTCGCGCAGATCGACCCACGCACCACTGGAAAAGGCCCGCCAGAGACGGCGTTCGGCCGGAGATAATCTGCGCACGGGGGAGATTTTAATCTGTGGCGCTTCCGCCAATTGCCTTTTACCTTTGTGGTGTTCGCGAGAAGGAAAACGGTCCAAGCCGTCAGGCTTTTTCTTTCTCAGGTCTGACCGGCGGGAATGGCGCCCCCCGGATGGATGTGAACACCTACTCGCCCCGGGCATGGACCCACGCCAGCCACGCCCGGGGTCACGAAGCGGTCTGGGTTCACGAAGCGGTCTGGGTTCATAAAGCGGGTGGTACGGCGGGCCGGACCCCGAGCTCGGCGAGCAGCCCGGCGATCGGGCGCGCGCGCAGCGGGTCGACGGGCAGGACATGGCTCGTCCACCAGCGCGCGGCCTCGGGGTTCGGCCCGGCCGGGACCAGACGGAGATAGTCGTTCAGCGGCGGGTCGTAGACGAATCCCGGGACGATTCCCCGTTGTTCGAGCCGGGTGACGACCGCGTCCCTGTCCTCGACCACGAGCGGGACCCGCAGCAGCGGCTGGGGCTCGGCGTGGCGCACCCCCTCGGCGGCCCACGGGGTGTCGCGCAGCAGCCGGACCCCGGCCAGGCGCGGCTCCTTCTCCCGGTCGATCACGCGAAAGCGGGAATCCTGGTAGCGCCGCACGAGCGAGCCATGGCGCATCCGCCAGTCGGCCTGGTCGATCGAGAGCCAGTAGTCGAGAGCCGACAGCAGCTCGCCGGCCCGGGCCCGCGCGTCACCAGCGGCCAGCGCCGCCCTCAGCTCGTCCTCGCGGGACGGCAGGCGGTGCCCCGTCCACTTCACCAGGCCCAGCCGCTTGAGCGCGTGCCAGATCGGGCGTACCAGGCCGGTGCGGTAGATCGTCTCCCTGATGACCGGCCGCACGACGGCCGCGAGCTGACGCCCGGGGACGAGCAACTCGTCCCTGGCCTCGGCCAGCGCCCGCAGGTCGGCCGGATCGGCGCAGGTGAGGAAGGCGCCGGACATCGCCCGGCCGTGCTTGGCCAGGCTGTAGACGCCCGCCGCCCCGAACGTGCCCGCCGGCCGCCCGCCGATCGTGGTCAGCATGGCGTGGGCGGCGTCGTCGATGATCGTCACCCCGTGGCGCGAGCAGGTCTGCCGCAGCTCGGCGATCCGGTCCGGCTGGCCGTACAGGTGGGTGGTGAGCACGCCGGACACGCCCGCCCAGTCGACGGCGGGCACGTCGATGTTGCCGTCACGCCACGAGACCGGGGCCAGGACGGGGGTCAGCCCGGCCGCCAGCACCATGAACAGCACGATCTCGCAGTTGGTCGGCGCGAGCAGCACCCTGTCGCCCGGCTTGAACCAGTGGCGCAGCGCCAGGTAGAGGCCGAACCGGCCCGAGGGCACGTGGAGGCAGTCCTGTCCCACCCGATCGCGCATCATCGGCGCCTGCCGTAGGCGCGCAGCATCCTGTCGACGGCGCCATAGAGGGCTGGGGTCTCCAGGACGAGCCGGCGCGCGCGGCGGACCGGCTCGTGGCGCACCCGGTGCAGAGCGGCGCCCACCGTACGGCGGCGCACGACGCCCTCGCTGACCGGCGCGCCGGTGCTGCGCAGCGCCTCCTTGTACTCCGAGCCGGTGCCGATGCCCAGGTCGAGGGTGCGCAGGCCGATCCGCGCGGCGTCCTCGGCCATGTGCAGGTGCTGGATGAGGCCGGGGGAGTACTTGGCGAACTCCGGGTCGTAGGCGGGAAACCAGCCGACCAGCACCGAGTCGGAGCGCAGCCCGAAGTGCCCGGCGACCGGGCGGCCGCCGGCGTACATCATCGACAGCGGCCCCGCGAAGGCGGGCGTGTCGACGGCGTGCAGCCGTTCGGCCAGCTCCACCACCCAGGGCCGGCCGAACCTGTCGGCGCGGCCCATCCGCCGGTACTGCGCCGACTTCCACGCGCGCAGCAGACGGAAGTCGTCGGTACTGGTCGAGGCGAAGTCGAAGGTGATCTCGCCGACGTCTCTGCCGAGCTTGCGCTCCTTGTACAGCGTGCTCTTGTAGAACTTCGACGAGCGCTCGGCCAGCGCCGCCGCATACGCGGCGTAGCCGGACGACAGGTCGAGCACCACGCTCTGCTGCGAGAGAGTGGTGTACGGCGCGAACCACGGCTGGCCCTCGACCAGGCAGCCGAACTCCCAGACGTGCAGCCCCACGCCCTTCAGCAGCCAGTCGGCGTTGAAGCGAGCGCCGGGCCGGTGGATCACCCCCTGGCACAGCGACACCCACGAGCCGATTGCGGACCCCGCGCCGCCCGCGCCGACCTCGAACGGCAGGAATCCGGCGATGCCCTCCTCGTCGCGGATGACCCCGACGCGCGCGGCCCTGCTCACCTCGCCCATCGCGATGGTGAACTCGGGGCTCAGAAAGGGGTTGGCCAGCTGCGGTTGCGCCGCCTGCATGTCACGCCACGCGCGCAATTCGATGTCGCCGAGTTCGCCGGGCCTGATGACACAAATGCTGGAACGTTTCAAGTCGGGCTGGAACATACCCACTCCTCGCTAGGAGACGGTAGCGATCCTGCGCAGATGTGGTAGGGCGGACAGCGCAATGATCGCATTGGCGGCCAGCACCGCATAGCCCACTCCGGTGATCCCCGCCACCGGGAAGAGGACGGCGATGAGGCCCAGGGTCAGCACGGCGAGCCCGATCTGCACGATCGCCAGCCGCCTGGCCTGGCTCGTCGCCCTGAGCGTGCTGAGGTGGATCTCGATGAGCATGCCGGGCAGCACCGACAGCGCCATCAGCCGCAGCAGGGGCGAGGCGGCCTCGGCCATCTCGGTGCTGAAGACCGACAGGATGAGCGGCGCGGCCAGCGCGGCGATCGCGACGATCGGCACGATGATCAGTACGGCCCTGCGCAGCGCGTTGCGGACGCTGCGGGCCAGCTCGGCGGCGTTGAACGCGCCCTCGACGGTGAGCGAGACCGCCATGTTGGCGGCCAGCAGCCCGATCATGCAGCCGAGCGTGTGGGTGACGGAGAAGTAGCCGAAGAGCGTGGGATCGTTGAGCCAGGCGGCCACCAGGACAGGGACCAGGTAGAGCGTCAGCAACAGCGACAGCGCGCCGGGGAAGTCGCCCGCGAGGAACCTGCCGATCTCGCGGAGCCTGGGCGGGTCGCCCTCGTTCTGCCTGACGTGGCGGGGGATGGCGAACCTGAAGATGAACCAGTTGATCGGGATCAGCGCCATCGCGGTCGGGATGATCCACGACAGGAAGATGCCGCCGAACAGACCGCCGGAGGGCAGCGCGAACGCCAGGCCCGCCAGCAGCGCCATCTTCACCAGGCCGAAGGCCAGGCTGTTGGCGGGCACCCAGATCGCCTTGCGCAGCCCGGCCAGCGTCACGTCCTGCAGCGTGAAGATCGTCCAGACCAGCACCGAGGCCAGGAAGAACAGCCCGGGACCGAACCCGCCGAGGCCCGCGTAGGCGGGGCCCCACAGCGGCAGCGTCAGGAGGAAGCCGAGGGCCGCGACCACGCCGGTCGCCCCCGCCACGGCGTAGCCGCGCTGGACGAACTCCGAGGTGCGCCGGCCCCCGACGGGGATGAACCTCGCCATCGCGCCCACGAACGCCAGGCCGGTCAGCGAGGAGAACAGCCGCATGGCGCTGATCATGGTCTGCCCCTCGCCGAAGGCGTCGGGCGGGTAGAGCTTGGTGGCCAGGAACCAGTAGCCGAGCCCGAGCACGGCGGTGATCCCTGTGTTGATCATGAGCGCGTAGGCCTGGAGGAACAGCGGATTGCGCAGGTCGGCGCGCAGGCGATCGGCCAGGGTGGGTGCGGCCCCTGCGGTAGGCATGCTCTCATCGTCCGCCTGGCCGCTTGCACCGGTCTTGCCGGCGACTTTCACCCGGTCGTCCGGGTCGGGAGCCTCACTGGTCACATCGGCCATCATGTCCGACGGCCGTCACCCGTGACCCGGATACGGCTAGCGATCCACGATCTCGTTCTTGCCGATCACCACGACGCCGCCCCTGGTGACGGCGAAGCGGGTGCGGTCGTAGTCGAGGTCGAAGCCGATCCTGGCGCCGTCGGGGATGACGACGTTCTTGTCGATGATCGCCTTGCGGACGACGGCGCCCCTGCCGATCTTGACGTTGTCCATCAGCACCGAGTCCTCCACGAGGGAGTGGGAGTGCAGGACCACGCGGGGCGACAGGATCGAGCGCAGAGCCGTACCGCCGGAGATGATCACCCCGGGCGAGACGAGCGAGTCGAGGGCGCGGCCCACCCTGTCGCCCTCGTTGTGCACGAACTTGGCGGGCGGCAGCGGATCGTGCCCGGTGTAGATCGGCCACCGGTCGTTGTACAGGTTGAAGACCGGGTGCGCGGAGATCAGGTCCATGTGCGCCTCGTAGTAGGCGTCGAGCGTCCCGACGTCGCGCCAGTAGCCCCGGTCACGCTCGGTCGAGCCGGGAACGAGGTTGTTGGCGAAGTCGTAGACCTCGGCGCCGCCCGACTTGACCATCATCGGGATGATGTTGCCGCCGAGGTCGTGCTTGCTGGTCGGGTCGAGCGCGTCCTCGCGCAGCGCGTCGATCATCGCCTGCGTGCTGAAGACGTAGTTGCCCATCGAGGCGTAGACCTCGTCGGGGGAGTCGGGCAGGCCCACCGCGTCCTTCGGCTTCTCCCTGAACGCGACGATCCTGCGCCCCGAGGGGTCGGTCTCGATGACGCCGAACTGGTCGGCCAGCGACAGCGGCTGCCTGATCGCCGCGACCGTCACGTCCGCGCCCGAGTCGACGTGCTGGGCCACCATCTGCCGCGGGTCCATCCGGTAGATGTGGTCGGCGCCGAACACGATCACGTGCTCGGGCATCTCGTCGTAGATCAGGTTGAGGTTCTGGAACAGCGCGTCGGCCGAGCCGGAGAACCAGCGCGGACCCAGCCGCTGCTGCGCGGGGACCGGCGTCACGTAGTTGCCCAGCATGGCCGTCAACCGCCAGGTCCGTGAGACATGGCGGTCGAGGCTGTGGTTCTTGTACTGCGTCAGCACCACGATCTGCAGGTAGTTGCCGTTGGCGAGGTTCGACAACACGAAGTCGATCAGGCGGTACATCCCGCCGAACGGCACCGCTGGTTTGGCGCGGTCCGCCGTCAGCGGCATCAACCTCTTGCCTTCTCCACCTGCCAGCACGACTGCGAGCACCTTGGGCGACGTCATGGCGTGACGCTACCCCGAAACCGGCCGAAAACGCAGATCCCGTGCCCACCTTCCGGGCGGCGAGTCGTGCGGCTGCGCAGGCGATGGCGCCGTTGTCGCTATGACGGCTTGGGCGTCACGGGACGCTCGCAGGTGGTGAAGCCCCTGGAGTAGCCGTGCCGGTAGCCCTGGTCGTACCACTTCACGCCGGTGGGATCGATGCTGTAGGACGTGCCGCGCTCGCAGGCCAGCCGTCCGTTGAAGATTCCCTTCTCGTACCCCTTGTTGTAGAGCCGCTTCTGCCGATCGGTCTGCGGCGCCGGGTCCTGCGTGACGGTCTGGATGCTCGTCGGGGCCCCGGCCGTGCTCGCCGCGCTCACGGCGGGCACGCCTGTCAACGCGGCGGCCAGAGTAATTCCGAGAAGCGTCGCACAGTGCTTTCCGCGCATTCTCCCGCCCTCCTTCCAGTACCGCGGGCACGCGTTCCACGCTCGCGGCATCCATGGTTGCGGGACATTTCTTCGGCGATACGCCGGCATGAGTGACGTGCGAATTCGATGGGATCGCGGCACGACTTCGGTGGGATCGCGGCAGGACGAGAAGCGCTCCTCGACAGCATCCTGCCCATATCATCCGGGAGAAGTACACCAAACCCATCTAATCAACGCTTTTACTCGCGTGTTTGCGGAGGCTTCCAGCAGCGCGGGCGTGCGTTAGGGTCGGCGGTGTGCGCGTGGATCTGCTGAGTCGTGAATACCCGCCAGAGGTGTACGGCGGCGCCGGTGTGCATGTGGAGTACCTCGCCAGGGAGCTCAGACGCCTGGCCGACGTGCGGGTGCGCTGCTTCGGCGCGCCGAGGGACGAGCCAGGCGTCTCGGCCCACCGGGTGCCCGGCGGCCTGGAGACGGCCAACGCCGCCCTGCAGGTGCTCGGCGTCGACCTGGAGATGGCCGCCGCGTGCGAGGGCGCCGACCTGGTCCACAGCCACACCTGGTACGCCAACTTCGCCGGTCACGTGGCCAAGATGCTGTACGGCACGCCCCACGTCGTCACTACCCACAGCCTCGAGCCGCTCAGGCCGTGGAAGGCCGAGCAACTGGGCGGCGGCTACACGCTGTCCTCCTGGGCCGAGCGCACCGCCCTCGCCTCCGCCGACGCGATCGTCGCGGTGTCGGAGGGCATGCGGCGCGACGTGCTGACCGCCTACCCGGAGATCGCCCCCGACAGGGTGAGCGTGATCCACAACGGGATCGACACCGTCGAGTACGCGCCCGACCACGGCCTCGAGGTGCTGAAGAAGCACGGCATCGACCCCGGCAGGCCGTACATCGTCTTCGTCGGCCGGATCACCAGGCAGAAGGGGCTCGTCCACCTGCTGCGCGCGGCCCGCGACCTCGATCCCGGCGCGCAGCTCGTGCTGTGCGCCGGCGCGCCCGACACGCCGGAGATCGCCGCCGAGGTGCGTGGCCTGGTCGAGGGGCTCGACCGCGACGGGGTGTTCTGGATCTCCGAGATGCTGCCCAAGCCCGAGGTCATCCAGTTGCTCACGCACGCGACCGTGTTCGTGTGCCCGTCGGTCTACGAGCCGATGGGCATCGTGAACCTGGAGGCGATGGCCTGCCAGACGGCCGTCGTCGCCACGGCGACGGGCGGGATCCCCGAGGTGGTGGCCGACGGCTCGACGGGGCTGCTGGTGCCGATCGAGCAGGGGGCCGACGGCACGCCGCACGACCCGGAGAAGTTCGCCGCCGACCTGGCCGAGCGGGTCAACGCGCTGCTGGGCGACCCCGGCAGGGCCAGCGCGTTCGGCGAGGCGGGCAGGCAGCGGGCGATCGAGCACTTCTCGTGGGAGCGCATCGCCGAGCGGACCATGGAGCTCTACCGCACGCTGAAGAGCTGACGCGGCTGCCGTACGCTGCTGGAGCCGACGATCGAAGGGAAGCCCGTGCTGCTGGCCGAGGGTGTGCACGCCGTCATCACCGACAGGAGCGGGGGCGGCAGCGCTCCGCCGTACGACGGCAGGAACCTCGGCGGCGCGGTCGGCGACGAGCGCGACAGCGTGTTCGCCAACCGCCGCGACACCGCCAAGGAGCTGGGGCTCGACCCTGACAGGGTGGTGTTCATGCGCCAGGTCCACAGCGCGGACGTCGCCTACGTGAGCGAGCCGTTCGGTGACCAGCCGCCCGCGCTCGACGCGATCTTCACCGACCGGCCGGGCGTCGGCCTCGCAGTGCTGGTCGCCGACTGCGTGCCGGTGGTCGTCGCCGACCCCGGCGCGGGGCTGGTCGGCGTGGCCCACTCCGGGCGCGAAGGCACGTTCAAGGGCGTGGTCCCCGCGCTGGTGGAGGCGATGACCGGCCATGGGGCCCAGCCCGGCAGGATGGTCGCGCTGGTCGGTCCTTCCGCCTGCGGCCGGTGCTACGAGGTCTCCGCCGAGCTGCGCGAGGCCGCGCCGCCCGCCATGCGCTCCACCACCCGCCTCGGCACGCCGGCGCTCGACGTCCGCGCGGGCGTGACCACGCAGCTGGAGGCCGCGGGCATCCCCGACGTACGGCACGACGAGCGCTGCACGATCGAGTCGGCCGAGCTGTTCTCCTACCGCCGCGAGCGCGTGACGGGCCGCTTCGCCGCCTACGCCTGGCTGACCTGAGCGACCTGCCGCATTTCCTGTTCTTCGGCTTCTTCTTCGTCAACTTCATCGCCGACTTCGTCGGAGAACCGCTGGTAACGTTCTAGCGTGATCATTCGTCCCGCCGACAGGAAGGCCGACGCCGTCAGGATCGGCGCCGTGCTCGCCCTCGCCTTCCACGACGATCCCGTCGTCCGCTGGCTGCTGCCCTCGGGCGAGGGCATGGACCGCATGTTCGCCACCCTGGCCCGCTACGTGCACGCGCTCGGCGACCTCGCCTTCGACGGCGAGGAGCTCGTCGGCGCCGCGCTGTGGGACCCACCCGGCCACAAGCAGTCGGCGCTCGACATGATGCGCTCGCTGCCCGGGTTCGTCGCGGCCATGGGGCGGCGCGTCTCCTACGGCCAGCTGCTGGAGTCGACCTTCCACAAGGCGCGCCCCTCGCGGCCCCACTGGTACCTCGCGGAGATCGGCACCGACCCCGCGGCCCAGGGGCGGGGCGCGGGCGGCGCGCTGCTGCGCACCAGGCTCGAGCGGTGCGACGCCGACGGCGTCGCGGCCTACCTGGAGAGCAGCAAGGAGAGCAACCTGCCCTTCTACGAGAAACACGGCTTCCAGGTCACCGGCGAGATCCTCCTGCCGGAGGACGGGCCGACCGTGTGGGCGATGCTGAGAGAGCCCGTCAGCTGAGCGCCTCCAGCACCACCACGGGGATCTCGCGGTCGGTCTTGGTCTGGTACTCGTCGTAGTCGGGCCAGACCCTGGTCATCAGCTCCCACAGCTCGGGCTTCTCGCCGGGCTCGGCCGTACGGGCGTGGGCGCGGAACTTGCGGTCCTTGACCTGCACCTCCACCGTCGGCTCCGCCTGCAGGTTGAGATACCACTCGGGATGGCGCGGGTCGCCCCCCTTGGAGGCGACGACCAGGTAGTCGTCGCCGTGCCGCTGGTAGATCAGCGGAGTGGTGTACTGCTGGCCCGACCTGCGGCCGGTCGTCGTCAGGAGCAGCGTCGTCGTGCCGTTCCAGTCGTGACCCTCGGCGCCGTCGGTCGCCTGATACCGCTGGACATGTTCCTTACCGAAGAGCATGGGGCCCTCCTACCCGGGATTGCGCGCGCTTCGCCCTGGCCGTGGTTAGAATTCGGGCATGATCTGGCGACATTGATCCAGCACCAGAGGTCGCGGGGCGCGCGAGCGCGGACCCCCGGGCATGGCAGCACGCCCGACGTCCGCACCGCCCCCGACAGGGAAGACCTCATGCTGCCCAAGCTGTACGCCTATTCCTTCCTCGGCGACTTCGTCCTGCTCTACCCGGTCTACACGCTGCTGTTCTCCGACACCGGGCTGACCGTTCCCGAGATCACCTCGCTGTTCATCATCTGGGTGGTCGCCGCGCTGCTGCTCGAGGTGCCCTCAGGCGCGCTGGCCGACACGCTCTCCCGCAAGGCGCTGCTGGTCGCGGGCCCGCTGCTGGGCGCCGCGGGCTTCGCGCTGTGGACGGCCGTGCCCTCCTACTGGGCCTTCGCCGCCGGCTTCGTGCTGTGGGGCGCGCGCGAGGCGCTGGAGTCCGGCGCGTTCGAGGCGCTCGTCCACGACAACCTCTCCCACACCGGCCGCGGCGAGCGGTACGCGGAGGTCATGGGGCGCGCCCGCTCCGTCGGCCTGGTCGCCACCGCGCTCGCCATGGCCGTCGCCGGTCCCGTCGTCGCCGTCGGCGGCTACGTGGCGGTGGGCGTCGCCAGCGTGCTGGCCTGCCTGGTGTGCGCCGCCATCGCCCTCACGATGCCCGAACACCGCGCCGAGCCCGAGGACGACGACCCGGCCGGCTACCTCGACACGCTCAAGGAAGGACTGGCCGAGGCGCGCCGCTCGCCCCGGGTACGGCACGCGCTGCTGCTGGTGCCCGCGGTGAGCGCCGTCTGGGGCGAACTGGAGGAGTATCTGCCGCTGCTCGCCCAGGAAAGTGGCGCGGCCGCGCCTGCCGTACCGCTGCTGATGTTGGTGGTATGGGTGGGCGCCACCACGGGCGGCCTGCTCGCCAAGCGGGCCGCGCGGCTGCGCACGCGCGGCCTGGCCGCCGTCCTCGCCGCCGGCGGCCTCGCGCTCGGCCTCGGCGCGGCCACCGGGCACCCCGCGGGGTTCGTGGGCATCGCGGTGGCCTTCGCGATGTTCCAGCTCGGCGAGGTGCTGGCCGACGCCAGGCTCCAGCGGCGCATCACCGGGCCGAGCCGCGCCACCGTCACCTCGCTGGCGGGCCTGCTGACCGACGTCTGCGTCATCGTGGCACTTCTCCTGTACGGCGCGGCGTCGCTCGTCCTCTCCCACAGCGCGCTGTTCGTGCTGTTCGGCGTGCCGTACCTGGTGACGGCCTTGGTGATGTCGCTCCGATCGCGTGGGAAGGTATCCGCGTGATGATTCCCGTCTGCGGTCTTTCGCGCCTCGTGGTGTCCGCAGCCAAGGAGCCCTGGCGGCCCGGCAGCCGCATCGTTTCGATGCTGTGGCTGCCGGAGAATCAGCCCACCTGGGCAAGCGGCGCGCCATGCTCGCCTGCCATGGCGCGCCCTGGCGGGAACGAGGAGGGAGCACCGGCCGTGGGTGGCGTGCTCGCTCGGGGCGGGTGGCGGGTCTGGGCAGGGGGGTGTGGCTAGTCGGCGGGCGGTCTGCCTATGCGCGGTGGGACGGCATCGGTCTGCGGACGGCGGTGAACAGGCGGGACAACGTGGCACTCCGGCCGCCGTTGGCCGACTGCGGGGCGATGGCCGCGACGCCGTCCTCCAGCCACGCCTCCCACGCGTCACGCTCCGCCACGTCGAGGCGGCCGTGGGCGACGGCCAGGTCGAGAACGGCCGTGCCGATCTCGCGGGCCATCGTCCCGCCGGTGGGACGGAACCGGCTCCCGATCACCCCCAGATGGCTGACCTGCGCCCGCGCCCCCGCGACCGCGAGCGTGATGTTGAGGAAGGATTCCACCCCGAAGTCGGCGGGAAGCGGTTCGGTGAGGAGCGAGCGGTGAACCGCCCGGTAGCCGGTCAGCGCGTTGGCGCCCATGAACCCCGTCTCGGGAAAGAACCTGTCAGTCAGCGGCTCGTAGACGGTGAAGGTGGAGCTGAGGATCGTGCCGGGGTGGTCGTACTCGTAGTCGCCGAGCACGTGGCCCGCAGGGCAGGAGGCCGCCGCGGCACGCAGTTGGGCGGCGACGTTGACCTCCGACGAGACCAGGTCGGCGTCGAGGAAACACACCCATTCCGTGCGGACCTGGTCGAGCGCGGCGTTCATCGCGGCGCCCTTGCCCTTGGGGCCGCGCAGGACCTCCGCTCCCGCCGCGGCTGCCCGGTCGGCGGTGGCGTCGGTGGCGGCGCTGTCGACGACCAGGACGTGGTCGCCCCGCTGGGCGGCGGCGCGGGCCTGCCCGACGATGGTGGCCACGGTGGACTCTTCGTTGTGGGCGGGGATGACGAAGGTGAACAAGGCCATGGTCTCCCGGGGTGGGTCGATCGTCACCCTGACGGGCGGCGGCGACGAGGTCTGGTCAGGTGTGTCAGGTGTAGGGCCTGGTGACGGCGACCAGGTCGGGCAGGGCGTCGGCCGTCTCGACGAACAGCGCGGGGGAAGGAGTGCGCTCCCGCACGTCGGTCGCCCTGATCGCCATGACCGCCGGAGTCGCCGCCCCCACGTCGCCGTAACGGGCGTCGACGGCGGCGCTGATGGCCTTGCGCGCGTCGGCCACCACGGTTCTGGCCTCGTGGTCGGAGCCGGAGGCGGCCAGGAAGCCCAGCAGCGCGGCGAACCTGAGGTCGCCCTGCGACTCGGCCGAGCCTGGCTGGTCGAGCCAGAACACCTTGCCCGCCAGGAACGCCGGATAACTCGCCCCTTCGCGATCGAGGGTCCGCGCGGCGCCGGTGAGCAGGCCACCGAACTCGGCCAGATCCGCCTCGGGCGGCAGATCGGTGGTGACCAGTAGCGGCACGATCAGCGAGTCGAGCATCTGTGAACATCCCTCCGTGAGGTCGCTCATCGTAGACGGCGCCGCCGACAATTCTCGGCCCGATGGCTCCGTGTCGTGGAGGACCGCCCGGGAGCCTGTTCCTGAAGCAACGCAAAAGGGCGGCCGACGCTTTTCGCGTCGGCCGCCCTTGTCGTCCGCGGCTGCTAACTGTCTGTGATCAACGGCTGCACGATCGATCATCGTGGTGGATGTCAGTCGTTGCCGACGTTGACGTTGCCCTTGTTGTTGTTGCCGCCGTTGCCGCCTGCAGCACCGCCACCCGCGCCGTTGGCGTTGCCGCCGTTGCCGTTGCCGATGTTGCCGCCGCGGTTGTCGATGTTGATCTTCTTGACCTTCTTGACCTTCTTGAGGACGATGCGAGGCTTGCAACCGCCGGTCATGGTGGCCTGGGTGCTGACTTCGGCAACGCTGGTGGTTGCGGCGGTCGTGGGCTGCGCCGACATCGTCACGGGGACGACAAGGGCGGAGGCAGCGATCGTGGCGGCTGCGAAGGTCTTCTTGAAGTCCAGCATGAGAGTTTCTCCTTAGGTGGGTGCTCTTGGGAGCGATATGGATATTTGTACCTAAGGCGACTTTCACGTCCCTTTCATGCGGATAGCAGATGATATGAGTGCTATGCCGGAATCCCGCATCTGTCGGGAGAACATCGAGTCCTTCTGGCGCGCCGCAGCCCTGGACAGGGTCCGTTGCGGGGTCGTGCCTGGCCGGGAAAGACGCCGACCGGAGTGATTCCCGCCCGACAGCGGGCGGCCGTCCTGCGGTGCGGGGTGTGCGATACCGCCCGGCTCACCCGGGGAAATCTCATGCTGGCCGCAACACCTGCCGACGAGGATGTGCGCCGCCGCCACGTAGATTGCCCGTCAGTCGGCCATGGTCGCCTGTCCTGGCGCACGGGAGGGCGGCCGACGCTGTTCGCGTCGGCCGCCCATACTCGTGGCCGTTCATCGCCGGTGACAAACGACCGCGCGATCGACCATCGGGTGAACGTCAGTCGTCGTTGCCGATGTTGACGTCGCCGGAGTTGTTGTCGCCGCCGTTGCCGCCAGGGAAGTCGCCGGTGGAGTCGTTGGCGTTGCCGCCGTTGCCGTTGCCGATGTTGCCGCCCTGGTTGTTGACCTTGACCCTCTTGCGGGGCCCGTCGTCGTCGTGGCCCTGGATGGCGGTCTGGACGCCGACGGAGGTTGCTACTTCGGTGGCAGCGCTGGCGGGCTGGGCCGTCAGCGTCATCGGGACGACGAGGGCGGAGGCGGCGATGGTGGCGCCGGCGAGGATCTTCTTGAGGTCGAGCATGAAAGGTCTCCTTGATGTGGTCTTACCGGTTGTGTGGTGGTGGGCTGCGGAAGTCGAGTGCGGTCTGTCAGTGGTCGTTGCCGATGTTGATGTTGCCGCTGTTGCCGTTGCCGCCGTTGCCGCCGGGAGCATTGCCGTTGGCGCCGTTGGCGTTGCCGCCGTTGCCGTTGCCGATGTTGCCGCCCTGGTTGTTGACCTTGACCTTCTTGACCTTGCGAGGTCCGTGGTCGCCCTGGACGGCGGCCTGTACGCCGACGGAGGTTCCGACTTCGGTGGCGGCGCTGGCGGGCTGGGCCGTCAGCGTCATCGGGACGACGAGGGCGGAGGCCGCGATGGTGGCGCCGGCGAGGATCTTCTTGAAGTCGAGCATGAAAGGGGTCTCCTTGGAATGTGCTCCGAAGAGCTATGTGGTTGGTGTGGGAGCTCCGTTGAGCTATGCCGCATTTCTAGCCGCAATGACTTGCATGTCCCTTTCATGTCAATAGCGGATGATATGAGCGATATGTCGGAAAGCCTGTCCCGTAAGGGAAAACGACGACCTGACTCTTGCGTGAAAGTGCCTTGCGCGGGCGCGCGGACGCGTCCCCGCGGGTCGATGTCGGCAGCCGCGAAGGAGGTCACGCCGCATCGAGCGGGGGTTCAGACGTGTGCGGGGGCGGGCGACAAGAGCCGTCGGGGGCGATGCAAGGGCGGAGCGGCTTGCCGTACCGGCAGATGAAAGGAGCGCCCGGTCACAGGGCGCGGTCGGCGGGCCATTCGTCGGAGAGGGCGGAGTGGACGATCGAGTCGCGCCAGCCGTCCGGTGTGGACACGTGGTGGCGGATGCGGCCCTCCTCGACCATCCCCGCCACCAGCATGGCCAGTTGGGCCGCGGTGTTGGCGGGGGAGCGGGCGCCCCAGAGCCGGTGCAGGCCCAGGTCCTTGAAGCCGAAGTTCAGCACCAGCCTGAACAGCTCGGTGCCGATGCCGCGCCCCCACAGGTCGGGTCTGAGGCCGAGGCCGATCTCGGCGCTGTGCGGATGGTCGGCCTCGATGTGCAGGCGGGCCACGCCGATCACGTCGTGGCCCTCGACCTCGGTGACGGCCAGCACGTACAGGCGGCGGGGGCTGGCCAGAGCCCCCGCGATCGCCTCGTTGACGATCTCGACGACCTCCGCGCGGGTCCGCGGGTCGAACGGCAGGTGCTGGGTCGCGGCGGGGTCGCCGTAGACGGCATGCAGTGCGTCGACGTCCGCGGCCGAGACCTCGCGCAGCCCCAGCCGCTTGCCGGTGACGTGGACGCTGCGCATGCGCAGACGGTAACGCCTATAGGACGATCTTCACAAGTGTTGTCAAGTCGCTAGTTGACTTCCGTAAGCGCGCGCGACAAGTTCGGCCACCGCGCCGTGGGCGCCGAGAGGCTCGGCGTAGCCCGCGCCGACGCTCGCCGCGGCCGACTCCAGGGTGGCGGCGCCGCTCTCGTGGCCGATCAGGCAGGGGGAGATGGCCAGGCGGGCGGCGCCGGCGGCGCGCAGGCGCTCGGCGGCGACGGCCACGCCGGGGTCGCTGTCGAGCGAGGCGGCCACAACGGGCAGCGTCAGGCGGGAGGCCAGCAGGACGGCCGTGGCCTGCGCGGCGTGTACGGCCTGCTCCCCGCCCACCGTGCCGAGGATGACGGCGTCGACGGGGCTGGAGACGCTGAGCAGGCGCATGCGGTCGGCCCTGGCGAGCTCCTTCTCCGCGAGCTTGATGTGCAGCGCCTCGGCCAGCAGCGGGTGGGGGCCGAGGGCGTCGGTGACGGTGGCCTCGGCGCCCGTCGCGGCGACGATCTTGGCGATCTCCTCGGCGACGCGGGGATCGGACCAGAGCGTCAGCGGCACCACGATCGCGCCGCGATCCTGGGGGAGCTGGTCTGCCAGGTCGTGCAGCGTGGCCAGCCGCACCTCGATGTGCGGGTTGTCGACCCGGACCAGCGCGGCGATCTCGGCGGCCAGGTCACCGCCGTCGCCGGGATTGACGAGCACGAGGACGGGGGCGTCCGGCGGCAGGGACGTGGGAACGGGCCGGCGGTGGCGACCGCCGCCGGGCCGGGGGGAACGTTCACGTACAGGCAGGCTCACGGCGCGGAGTTTATGGCCATTTGGAAAGCCGTGTGCTCGAAAACGGCGGCGATTGCATTACAACCTCACCAGTCTCACCAGCCAGTCAGGTGTCAGAGACCACATCCAGGAGTCGGCGTGGGCGCGTGGCTGGTGGTCTTCCTCGCCTTCCGGGCTCGCTGGAGTGCGGCAAAGACCGGCCCGCTATCTGCCCAAATATCAGGACAAAGGGTGACGCAGGTCACAACTTTTGCCGTTTACTTCCATGTAATCGATTACCTAAGGTGATGTAATCGATTTCATGGAGGACGCATGGCACGCATCAAGGACGTGGCCGCTCACGCGGGCGTCTCGGTCGCCACGGTGTCCCGCGTGCTGAACGACAACCCGTCGGTCACCGCGGAGACCCGCGACCGCGTCTACGCCGCCATGTCCGCGCTGCGCTACGTGCCCAACGCCGTCGCCCGCTCGCTGCGCACCGAGGCCACCATGACGCTCGGCCTCATCATCGGCGACATCCTCAACCCGTTCTTCACCGAGCTGGCCAGGGGGGTGGAGGACGAGGCCAGACGCGCCGGCTACACCGTCATCATCGGCAACGCCGACGAGCGGGCCGCCGAGCAGGACCACTACGTGCGCACCCTCGTCGGCCAGCGCGTCGACGGCCTGCTCATCTGCCCCACCGCCGAGGTCACCCCGCTGGTGCAGGAGCTCGTCTCCACCGGCAGGCCGCTGGTCTTCCTCGACCGCACGATCAGCGGCCTCGACGTGCCGTTCGTGCGCGCGGACGGGGCGCGGGCGATCGCCGAGCTCGTGGCGCACCTGAAGGCGATGGGCCACACCAGGATCGCCTTCGCCTCTGGACCGGCCACCCTGTCGACGGGCCGCGAGCGGACCGACGCGTTCGTCGCCGCGATGGCCGGGGCGAACCTCGAGGTCAGGCCCGAGTACGTGGCCGCCGGCGACTTCCGCGAAGGCAGCGGACGGGCGATCACCGGGCGCCTGCTCGACCTGGCCGAACCCCCAGAGGTGATCTTCTTCGGTGACAACCTGATGACGCTGGGCGGCCTCGACGAGATCAGGGCCAGAGGCCTGCGCATCCCCGACGACGTGGCCGTCGCCTCCTTCGACGACGTGACGTGGTTCGCCCACGTCGACCCCCCGATCACCGCGATCGCCCAGCCGACCGCGGAGCTGGGCCGCAGAGCCGTACGGCTGCTGCTCGACCGCGTCGCGGGGCGCGTCGGCCAGTCGGTCGAGCTGCCCGCCGAGCTGGTCGTCCGCAGGTCCTGTGAAAGGAAGGGTGCATGAGATGAGCCAGGAGATCCTCAGGGTCGAGGGCCTGCGCAAGCGGTTCCCCGGAGTCCTCGCGCTCGACGGGGTGGACCTGCGGCTGCGCACGGGCGAGGTGCACGTCCTGCTCGGCGAGAACGGCGCGGGCAAGAGCACCCTGATCAAGATGCTGTCCGGCGCCTACCATCCCGACGAGGGGCGCATCCTGCTCGACGGGCACCAGGTCGACATCCGTACGGCGGGCGACGCGCAGCGGCTCGGCATCGCGACCATCTACCAGGAGTTCAACCTGGTGCCCGAGCTGACCGTCGGGGAGAACCTGTCGCTCGGCCGCCCGCCGCGGAAGTTCGGCTTCGTCGACGTCAAGGCCATGCACAGGAACGCCAAGGAGCTGCTGGACCGGGTCGGGCTCGACCTCGACCCCCGCACCAGGACCGGCTCGCTCGGCATCGCCCGCATGCAGATGGTCGAGATCGCCAAGGCGCTGGCCCTGGACGCGCGCGTGCTCATCATGGACGAGCCGACCGCTGTGCTGACCACCAGCGAGGTCGAGAAGCTGTTCGCCATCGTCAGGCAGCTGCGCGACCACGGTGTGGCCGTGGTGTTCATCACCCACCACCTGGAGGAGATCGCCCAGATCGGCGACACGGTGACGGTCCTGCGCGACGGTCGTTCGGTGGCCGAGGTGCCCGCGGACACGGCCGAGGACGAGCTCGTCAGGCTCATGGTGGGCCGGCCGATCGACCAGCAGTACCCGCGTGAGGCCGACAAACCGGGGCAGGCGCTGCTGAAGGTCGACGGGCTGACCAAGCGCGGCGCGTTCGACGACGTCTCCTTCGAGGTGCGGGCGGGCGAGGTCGTGGGGCTGGCCGGGCTGGTGGGCGCCGGCCGTACCGAGGTCGCCAGGGCGATCTTCGGCGCGGACCGCTACGACGCGGGCCAGGTCGCGGTCGCCGGCAGGCGGCTGCGCTCGGGTGACATCGACGCCGCGATGGCGGCGGGCCTCGGCCTGGTGCCGGAGGACCGCAAGGGCCAGGGGCTGGTGCTCGGCGCCGACGTCGCCGAGAACCTCGGCCTGGTCACGCTCGCCAGGGCCACCCGCGGCGGCTTCGTCGACCGCTCGGGGCAGCGCAAGGCGGCGGCCACGGTCGCAGGACAGCTCGGCGTCCGGATGAGCGGGCTGGGCCAGGAGGTCCGCACCCTGTCCGGCGGCAACCAGCAGAAGATCGTCATCGGCAAGTGGCTGCTGGCCGATGTCAGGGTGCTCATCCTCGACGAGCCCACGCGCGGCATCGACGTGGGAGCCAAGGTCGAGATCTACCAACTGATCAACTCACTCACCGCCTCCGGCCACGCCGTCCTCATGATCTCCAGCGATCTCCCCGAGGTGATCGGCATGAGCGACAGGGTGCTCGTGATGGCCAGAGGCAAGCTCGTCGGGGAACTGCCCGCCGACGAGGCGACACAGGACGCGGTGATGGCGCTGGCCGTCACCGAGGTGGAGGGTACTCGTGTCCAGTAAAGCGAGAGTCCTGCTCTCGGAGAACGGCGCGCTGGCCGCGCTGGTGGTCCTGGCGGTCGCGCTGTCGCTGCTGTCCAGCGACTTCCTCAGCGTGAGCAACCTGCTCAACGTGGGCGTGCAGGCGGCCGTCACCGCCATCCTGGCCTTCGGCTCCACCTTCGTGATCATCACGGCCGGCATCGACCTGTCGGTCGGCTCCGTGGCCGCGCTGTCGGCGATCACGCTGGCCTACCTGTCCACGACCTCGGGCCTGCCGTGGCCGCTGGCCACGGTGATCGCCCTGGCCGTCGGCGTCGTGTGCGGCCTGGTCAACGCCGCGCTCATCGCGTACGGCAAGCTTCCCCCCTTCATCGCCACCCTGGCCATGCTCGGCATCGCCAGAGGCCTCGCGCTGGTCATCTCCCAGGGCAGCCCGATCGCCATGCCGGACGCGGTCTCCCACGTCGGCGACACGATCGCGGGCTATCTGCCGGTCCCCGTCCTGGTGATGCTCGTCATGGGCGTCATCGCCGCGGTCATCCTCAACCGCACCTACGCCGGCCGCGCGATGTACGCCATCGGCGGCAACGAGGAGGCCGCCAGGCTGTCCGGCATCAAGGTCAACAGGCAGAAGCTCATCACCTACGGCCTGTCGGGCGGCTTCGCCGCGGTGGCCGGCATCGTCCTGGCCAGCCGCCTGGCCTCCGCCCAGCCGCAGGCCGCGGCCGGGTACGAGCTCGACGCCATCGCCGCCGTCGTCATCGGAGGGGCGAGCCTGTCCGGCGGCAAGGGCCGCGCCTTCGGCACCTTCGTCGGCGCGCTCATCCTCGCCGTCCTGCGCAACGGCCTCAACCTCCTGTCCGTCTCCGCCTTCTGGCAGCAGGTCGTGATCGGCGTGGTCATCGCGCTCGCCGTCCTCGTCGACACCCTGCGCCGCAGAACAGCAACCTGAGGGGAAGCAACCATCATGAAACTCGGCATCATCGCGGCAGGCGCCGCGCTCGCGCTCGGCCTGGCCGCCTGCGGTTCCGGCGGCTCCGGAGGGTCCACGCCCGCCGGCGGCGGCGACATCAAGATCGGTATGACGGTCTCCACGCTGAACAACCCCTTCTTCGTCCAGCTGAAGGCCGGCGCGGAGGAGGAGGCCAAGAAGCTCGGCGTCGCGCTGACCGTCACCGACGCCCAGAACGACGCCTCCCAGCAGGTGAACCAGGTCCAGAACTTCACCAGCCAGAACATGAAGGCGATCGTCATCAACCCGGTCGACTCCGACGCCGCCGCGCCCGCCGTGAAGGCGGCCGAGCGGGTCAAGATCCCGGTGATCGCCGCCGACCGCGGCGTCAACGGCGCCGAGGTGGCGCAGACCGTCGCCTCCGACAACGTCGAGGGCGGCAAGCTGGCCGCGCAGGAGCTGGCCAAGCAGCTCGGCGAAAAGGGCGACGTCGTGGTGCTCCAGGGCGTGGCGGGCACCTCCGCCTCGCGCGACAGGGGCCAGGGCTTCGCGGAGGGCATCAAGGCCTTCCCGAACATCAAGGTAGTTGCCCAGCAGCCCGCGGACTTCGACCGCACCAAGGGCCTGGACGTCATGACCAACCTCCTGCAGTCGCACCCCGACATCACCGGCGTCTTCGCCGAGAACGACGAGATGGCGCTCGGCGCGATCAAGGCGCTGGGCGCGAAGGCCGGCAAGGAGGTCAAGGTCGTCGGCTTCGACGGCACCCCCGACGGGCTGAAGGCCATCCAGGAGGGCACGCTCGCCGCGAGCGTCGCCCAGCAGCCCAAGCTCCTCGGCCGCCAGTCCGTCGAAGGCGCGGTCAAGGCGGCCAAGGGCGAGAGCATCCCGAAGGTCGTGGCGGTGCCGGTGAAGGTCGCGACCAAGGAGAACATCGCCGAGTTCGCGAGCTGACCACGGCCGCGGGGGCACGGGCCTGGAGGGGTTGTGAAGCGCACGGGGATACTCAACGCCGCCCTGGCGGGGCAGCTGGCCAGGCTCGGTCACACCGACCAGGTGCTGGTCTGCGACAGCGGGATGCCGATCCCGCCCGGTACCGAGACCGTCGACCTGGCCTTCGTGCCAGGCGTGCCGTCCTTCGCCGAGGTGCTCGACGGATTGCTGGCCGAGCTCGTCGTCGAGGGCGCGGTGGCCGCGGGCGAGGTGGCCGAGGCCAACCCCGCCTGCGCGGCTCTGCTCGCCGACCGGCTGCCCGGCCTCGAGCACGTGCCGCACGAGGAGCTCAAGCGCATGGTCAAGGGGGTCAGGCTGGTGGTGCGGACCGGGGAGGCCAGGCCGTACGCCAACGTCATCCTGCGCTGCGGCGTCTACTTCTGACGGCCGGGCCCTCGGCGGCGGCGCCTGCCTGGTGGGCGGCGGTGGCAGCCGCCGCCCACATTCCTTTCGCGGCTGTCAGACGGATTCGGGCACGGGCCTGTCCACGTCCTCGACCCTGGGGGCGATCGCGAGACCGAAGGCGGTGATCGCCAGAGCGAGCACCACGTAGATCGACACGGCGATGGTCGTCTGGTAGGTGGCGTAGAGCTGGAGGGCGATGATCGGCGCGATGCCGCCGCCGATGATGCCCGCCACCTGGTAGCCCATCGACGCGCCGCTGTAGCGCAGGCGGGTGTTGAACAGCTCGGCGATGAAGGCGGCCTGCGGGCCGTACATCGCCGCGTGGGTCACCAGGGCGACCACGGCCGCCACCACGATGAGCGGGAAGGACTTGGTGTCGAGCAGCGGGAAGAAGACGAAGACCCAGACGGCCGCGCCGATCGCGCCCGCCAGATAGACGGTGCGCCTGCCGTACTTGTCGGACAGCGCGCCGAACAGCGGGATCAGCAGTAGCTGACAGGCCGACCCGATGAGGACCGCGTTGAGGCCGACCGAGCGGTCCATGTCGAGCACGCCCGTGATGTAGAGCAGGATGTAGATCGTGAAGGTGTAGAAGGCCACGTCCACGCCGATGCGGGCGGTGAAGGCCGACAGCAGCGCGCGCGGGTGCGTGCGCAGCACCTCGATCAGCGGCATCCGGGCCTTGGTGCCCTTCTGCTCGACCTCGGCGAACAGCGGCGACTCGGTGATCTTCACCCGGACCCAGAGGCCGACCAGCACCAGCACGCCCGACAGCAGGAACGGCACCCGCCAGCCCCAGGAGAGGAACGCGGCCTCCGACAGGGTGGCGTGCAGCAGCCCGAGCAGGGCCGTGGCCAGCAGGAAGCCGGCGGGCACGCCGACCTGCGGCCAGCTGGCGTTGAAGCCGCGCCGCCGCGGATCGCCGTGTTCCATGGACATGATGACCGCGCCGCCCCACTCGCCGCCCAGGCCGAGGCCCTGGACGAACCTGAGCAGCCCGAGCAGGAGCGGCGCCGCCGCGCCGATAGCGTCATAGGTGGGCAGCACGCCGATGAGGAACGTCGAGACGCCCATCACCAGCAACGTGACCACGAGCACCGTCTTGCGGCCCACCCTGTCGCCGAAGTGGCCGAAGACGATGCCGCCGAGCGGGCGGGCCACGAACGCGACCGCGTTGGTGACCAGGGCCAGCAGGGTTCCGCTGAGCGGGTCGAACGTCGGGAAGAACAGCTTGCCGAACACCAGCGACGCCGCCGTGCTGTAGAGGAAGAAGTCGTACCACTCCAGCGACGTGCCGATCAGGCTGGCGAGGATCACTCGCCGCGTCTGGTGCATTGTCATCGCTCCTAGATGGGAGGGGGGTGTTAATCCTCGAATCTAAGGATCGTTGAACAATTCGACAAGAGTTTTGTTCGATGATTTCCTGTTGTCTGTGGAAGACGCGGTGGCGGCGCTGGAGCACGAACGGGCCCGGCTGGGGCGCAGCAGTACGGCCGAGCGGGTGGCCGACATCCTGCGCGAGCACATCATCGAGGGCCGGTTCGCCCCCGGGCAGCGGCTGTCGGAGGAGGCCATCGGCAGCGCGCTCGGCGTCTCACGCAACACGCTGCGCGAGGCCTTCAGACTGCTGGGCCACGAGCGGCTGCTCGACCACCAGCTCAACCGTGGCGTCTTCGTCCGCGTCCTGTCGGCCGCCGACGTCGCCGACCTCTACCGGATGCGCCGGGTCCTCGAAGTGGCCGCCGTACGGCGCGCGGCCCCGCCCGAGGCGCTCGCGCTGATCAAGGAGACGGTCGAGGAGGCCGAGCGGTCCGCCCTGGCCGACCGCTGGCAGGACGTCGGCACCGCCAACAGCCGCTTCCACCAGGCGCTGGTCGCCCTCCACCGCAGCCCGCGGCTGAACGAGGCGATGCGGCAACTGCTGGCCGAGCTGCGCCTGGTCTTCCACGTCATGCACAACCCCCGCGCGCTGCACGAGCAGTTCGTCGAGCGCAACAGGCAACTGCTGGAGCTGATGCTCGCCGGCCGCGCCGAGGAGGCGGCCGCCTTCCTCGAGGGCTACCTCGACGACGCCGAGCGGCTGCTGCTGCACGCCTACGAGCCGTCCGGCGCCGCCCGCTGAGCCGTGTCCCACCTGTGACCAACCTCTCCACACCTCCGGGAGTCCAACCGGGTGAAGGAGGAGGAGAGGCACGATGCGAAGGACACTTCTGGGCGCGGCGGTGGTCGCCACCGCCGCGGTAGGCCTGCCCACGCTCGCCCACGCCGACAGCGCGGCGACGGCACGAGTCGCGTGGGTGGGCGCGTGCGAGATCGAGGACGAGATCAGCCGAGCCTGCGGCTCCTGGCGGTTACGGCTCAGCTCGGGCAAGGTGATCAAGGTGCCCGACGCGGCCGCCACCTCGGTGGACGCCCGCGGGCGCGGGACCGACGAGACCGCCAGGTTCTCCGTCAGCGACGACGGCCGGTGGATCGTTTACGAGCGAGGGAGTGACCACCGCCTGGCCGTACGCAGGGCGGCGGGCGGCCGGGTAACGCTGCTGCCGAAGTCGCTGACCAGGCGCGGCACCGACATCCTGTGGGTACGGCTGTCGCCCACCGGTGACAGGGTGCTGCTGGAGTACCACGACGACGAGGAGAAGGAGCCCGGCAAGATCGTCACGGTGGCCACGGGGAAGATCGTGAAGCTGCCGCCGGCGGACGATCTCGAGGGCCTCAGCGGCGACGGCGACGAGGCGCTCGCCCTGCGCTACAACGACGACAACACCACCGCGCTCGTCGCCCACGGCACCGACGGCAGCGCCATCTCCCAGGTCCCGCCGCAGGTGGTGGCCAACGCGACCGTGCGGGCACTGGCTGCCGACGGCCGTACGGTGGCGGTCTTCACCGGAGCCAAGCCCAAGCTGCGCCTGTACGACCTGGTGTCCGACCGGCTGGGCGCGGCGGTCGACGTCCGGCTGGGCAAGGGCGCCGAGATCTACCACGCCCAGTGGAGCGGCCAAGACCGGCTGACGGTCAAGACGCAGTCGGGCGGGGACGGCAAGCCGACGGTGGTACGGGTGCTCACCGTCGACACCGACACGGGCGCGGTCAGGAACGTCGCGGCCTACACGTTCACCGCCAGGCACGACACCTGGCTGACGGCGGGAGAGTGACGAGATGAAGATCAGGATCCTTGCCGCCATCGCGGTCGCCATGGCGATGCTCGGGGCGCAGGGCGCGGCCGCGTACGCCGGACCGGGCCATGACCACACGAAGAGCCACGCCGCCAGCAGGGGCGACGCCATCCGCTACGCCTCCGCCAAGGGCTGCCCCCGCAAGGACGGCAACGTCGTGCCCTGCGGCACCTGGCGGCTGGTCTCCCACAAGGGCGAGGTCACGCTGCTGAAGGACGCCCAGGTGCGGGCGCTCGGCACCGACGGCAAGCCCGTCGACTACGCCGTCGCCCCCATGGCGGTCTCCGGCGACGGCACCAAGGTCGCCTACTACACCAAGGCCGGACGGCTGGTCGTGCGGACCATGAAGGGCGGCGTCAAGCCGCTGGCCGCCGACGCGCTGCCCGCCAGAACCAACCAGTACGACGTGACGCTGCAACTGTCCGACGACGGCGCCAGGCTCGCGGTCATCGCCGACAGGGTGCGGCTGTTCGACACCGCGACGGGCGGCAGGCTCGGCACGCTGCCCAAGCACAGCGCCTTCGTCGGCTTCAGCGGCGACGGGCAGAAGGTGCTGGTCAGCACGGAGGGCGAGGAGTCCGAGGTGGGGCTGCACGTTCACGACCTGTCCGGCGGCCGGCTGCTGAGCGACACGCCGCCGCAGCTCGTGGCCGCCAACGGCCCCTACGCCCTCCACGCCGACGGCAGGACGCTCGCAGTGCTGGTCGGGGACAAGAAGGTCATGCTCTACGACCTTTCCACCGGCCAGGTCGCCGGCCAGCACAAGATCAAGCTGCCCAAGGACGGCACCGTCCACAAGATCGACTGGACCGGCGGCAACCAGGTGACGCTGCACGTCTCGCAGTACGGCAAGGCCACCAGGATGACCGTCCTGCAGCACGATGTGACCTCGGGCGCGACCAGGGTCCGTGACGCCTACACCATTCTCAAGGACACGTTCGTCTTCGCCGCCTGCGGCGGCTGACCGTGCGCCGCCGCCCGCCGTAACCCCTTTGCCGGGTACGGCGGGCGGTCGGCACAATGCCCGCATGAGCGACAGGACCGTCCGGATCTCCAAGTATCTCGCCAGGCACCTGCGCCACGACCCCGCGGCGATCGGGATCACGCTGGACGAGCAGGGCTGGGTGCCGATCGACGAACTGCTGGCCGCCGCGGGCCTGCACGGCTTCCCCATCACCAGGGCCGAACTGGACACGGTGGTAGCCGACAACGACAAGCGGCGCTACGCCGTGTCCGGCGACCGCATCAGGGCGAGCCAGGGACACTCGGTGCCGGTCGACCTGGGCCTGACGCCGGTGGAGCCACCGCCCGTGCTCTACCACGGGACCGTGGGCCGCAACCTGGCCGCCATCCGGCGGTCGGGGCTGCTGCCCATGTCCAGGCGGCACGTCCACCTGTCGGCCGACCGGGCGACGGCCGTCAGGGTCGGGTCGCGACGAGGGGTCCCCGTGGTCCTGGTGGTGGCCGCGGGGGAGATGCACACGGCGGGGCACGCGTTCATGGTCAGCGCCAACGGGGTGTGGCTCACCGCCGCCGTGCCCCCGGAGTTCCTGCTGTTCCCCGGCTGACCTCAGGGAAGGCGATTCGTCATGGTCGACACCAGGCTCGCGGACAGGGTCGTACTCGTCACCGGCGCCGACGGGGGGATCGGCGCGGCGATCGCCCGCGCTTTCGCGGGTGCTTCAGGTGGCCGGAGGACATGCGCTGTGACCGCGCCGCCTCCTCACCCTCGGCAGGTGCGGAGCATGTTGAGCAGGGCCACCTTCTCCCTCCGGGTCACGAAGAGCCGGTAGTGGTGCTTCACGGTGATCCACGAGGTCGCGTAGCGGCACCAGTAGCCGCGGCGCGGCGGCCGCCAGCTCTGCGGTCCCTGGCCGCCCTTGGCGATGTTGACCGAGTGGCTGACCACTATCAGCTCGGGCCTGGTGAGGTCGTTGGCGAAGGCGCGCCGCCGCGCCTGGCTCCAGTTCCTGGCGCCGGAACGCCAGGCATACGCCAGCGGTACGACATGGTCGACGTCGATCAGCCTCTCGCTCTTCAGCCACTTGCCGTCGTACGGGCTGTACCAGCGACCCTTGACCGGGTGGCAGGCCGCGTTCCTGCGCACGCGCCGCCCGTCGCGGGCCAGGATCGCCTCCCGTGCGTCGCACCGGCCCCTGTGGTGCGCCCACCGGGGCTGGAAGCGCCGGTGGCTGTACCCCCGGATGGACAACGGCCTGGCGACCTTCAGCTGGGCCAGCATGCGGCGGGCCATGGCCCCGGCCTCGGCGGATGACCGGCTGCGCGGGTCTGCCGCCGCCTGCGGTGCGGTGACGACGGCGATGATCGGGATGACCACGAGAGTGAGCACGGCGACTCGGACCGTCCGCCTCAATAAGATCATGCTGTCACTCATACCCAGGCGGGAGATCTAATGTGACGCGCGGGCCCGCAGAAGGTCGGCCAGGAAGTGCAGCAGGGCCGCCGAGGTGGTGGCCGAGGTGATGGCCTGCTCGTCGATCAGCGGCTGGACGCGCATCATCGGCACCCACTCGGCCCGCACGCCCTCGTGGTCGCCGGCCGGTGCGGCGCCGGCGGAGGCCTGGTGGGCGACGAAGATCAGGTGATCGCAGTCGGCGACGTCCCCGGCGGGGCGGATCCGGATCAACGGCAGCAGCGGTCCTGGCCGCCAGCCGGTCTGTTCCTCCACGTGACGGGCCGCGGCGGCGTCGGGCTCCTCGTCCGGGCCGATCTCGCCGAGCGGGATCTCCCACCCCCACGTGTCGGTGATGAGATGGTGCCGCCACAGCAGCAGGACGCGCCCGCCATGGAAGACCACGGCGCCGGCGGCCCGAAGGGTGCGGATGAAGGGCCGCTCCACGTGCTCGCCGTCGGTCAGCGCGATGTCCGCGACGCGAAGATCGACCCCGTTCGCCGCGTAGAGCAGCCTTTCCGACCGCCGCATGGCAGGCTCCTCACCGATTCGCCGGACCCGCTCTCCGAGAAGGCACTCGCTCTCCGAGAAGGCACTCGCTCTCCGAGCATACGCACGAGGTGGCCTCACCTGCCGGAGCGGGAAGGAAGAACGTCGGGGGGAGAGATTAGCCTGGACGGTATCGCCCCGCCGCGGGCGACGCCGGGCATCGGCCCGGCCCGAGGTCATGAATGTCCCAGCGTTCGACCGGAGGGGAAGCGATCGTGGGGTCTTTCGCGGGCGGAGGGCTGCCCCCGGATGACGTCCTCGTCACGGCCCTGCGCGCCGGCGATGAGGCGATGTTCGCGGAGCTGCTGGACACCTGGTCAGGAGGCCTGCTGCGAGCGGCCAGGTCCTACGTGTCCACCGACCACTCCGCGCAGGAGGTCGTCCAGGACACGTGGCTGGCGGTGATCGGCGGGATCGACTGCTTCGAGGGCCGGTCCTCGGTCAAGACGTGGGTCTACCGCATCCTGGTCAACACCGCCAAGAAGCGTGGCATGCGCGAGAGCCGCACGCTGCCGTGGAGCGCTTTCGAGCAGGACGGCGGCGGGTCCGCGGGCCTCGGCCCGGTGCCGCCCGGCGGGTGGCAGGAGGTCCCCGCGTCATGGCCCACGCCCGAGGGCGAGGCGCTGGCGGCGGAGGTGCGCGGGCTGATCGCCGAAGCCCTGACCACGCTGCCTCCCAAGCAGCGGATCGTGATCACGCTGCGCGATGTGGAGGGATGCACCTCCGACGAGGTGTGCGAGATCCTGGAGATCTCCGCGGCCAACCAGCGGGTCCTGCTGCATCGCGCCCGCTCGGCGGTGCGCGGCCGGCTGGCTGACTACGTCGAGTCCGCGAAGCGGCCAGAATAGTTCGCGGGCTCCCTTCCGTTACCTGCGCGAGCCACAATAAGTGAAACGGTTCATCTCCCGGGGATAGGGGCGGCACGTCGTGAAGCGGTTCACCTGCGACGAACTGGTGGAAGTGATCACCGCCTACCTTGACGACGCCCTCGACCAGCCGGCTCGCGACGGCGTGCGGGCGCATCTGGCCGCCTGCGAGGGGTGCGAGCGGCACGTCGAGCAGTTCCGCGTGACCATCACCGCCCTTGGCGACCCGCCTGCTGAGAAGCTCCAGGCAGGCATGCGCGACCGGCTCCTGTCCGCCTTCCGCGAGGGGCGGCGGTCGGGAACGGGGTGAATCCTCCCAGCGCGGGCGTCGTGAAGACCGCCGCGGTGCCCTGGACGCGCGGGGCACGCGCCCAGGGGATCGGTGCGGTGGCCCGGACGCGGGGACGCGTCCAGGTGGCCCGCGACGAGCCGCCGCCGGCCCCTGGAGCGCCTCTCCCGGCGGTCCGTGCGTGAAGCGAATCGCACCCCGAGCCGGCCCCGTGCGTGA
Organism: Nonomuraea sp. NPDC059194; assembly: GCF_042754765.1. Taxonomy (NCBI): domain Bacteria; kingdom Bacillati; phylum Actinomycetota; class Actinomycetes; order Streptosporangiales; family Streptosporangiaceae; genus Nonomuraea; species Nonomuraea sp. NPDC059194. The sequence continues at coordinate 166,660 of NZ_JBHZBH010000008.1, forward strand.
AACGAGCCCGTGACCTGGTGTCGGTCACGTCCCAGCAGATTCCGAGCATCCGCCTGTAACGTTCGCGCGGCTCGCGGGTCTGTAGACCCATGCGCCATGTGACCGCTGAGGACACGCCGCTGCTGGACGCCTCGGAGGTGGCGGACTTCGCGCGCCGCTGTTTCCGCCCCGCCGCAGCGGATCGCGTGGGTGTCGAGCTGGAGTTCCTGGTCTTCGACAGGACGGCGGCGGCCGGTCACGTCCCGCTGGCCAGGGTCGAGCGAGCCCTGCCGGTTCTGCCGGGCGGCAGCAGGGTGACGTTCGAGCCGGGCGGCCAGCTCGAACTGTCCGGCCCGCCGGGCCCGCTGTACGACGCGCTGGCCCGCCTGGCCGCCGACGTGGCCGCCGTGCGCGACGCCCTCCGCGCGGCGGGACTCGCGCTGGTCGGGCTGGGCCTCGATCCGGTACGGCCGGCCCGCCGCCAGCTGCGCCTGCCCCGATACGAGGCGATGGCCGAGTTCCTCGGCGTGCCGTACGGGCCGCTGATGATGTGCTCGACCGCCTCGATCCAGGTCAACCTGGACCTGGGCGAGCGGCCGGCGGCGCGCTGGGAACGAGCGCACGCGTTCGGCCCCGTGCTGATGGCGGCCTTCGCCAACTCGCCGCTCAGCGGCGGCGAGCCGTGCGGCTGGATGTCGGGCCGCCAGGCCGTCTGGGATCGACTCGACCGCACCAGGACCTCGCCCGTGCCCGCCTCGGGCGATCCTGCCGCGGACTGGGCCGAATACCTGCTGGATGCCAGGCTCATGCTGGTACGCGAGGACGGGCAGCGCTGTCGCCCGGTCCGCGACGGCTCGACGTTCCGCGACTGGCTGAAGGCCGCGTCTTCAGGCGGCGAGGGTGAGCGGCGGCCCACCGCCGATGACCTGGCCTACCACGCCACGACGGTCTTCCCTCCTGTGCGGCCCAGGGGCTGGCTGGAGATCCGTTACCTCGATGCCCAGCACCCTTCGGCCTGGCCGGTGTGCGTGGCCGTGACCCACGCCCTCGTCACCGACGACCGGGCCGCCGACGCCGCGCTAGCCGCCACGGAGCAGTTCAGGGGGCAGTTCAGGTGGCCGCACAGGGAGCTCTGGACAGTGGCGGCGCGGTGCGGGCTCACCGATCCGCGCCTGCGCCGGGCCGCGGAGGCGTGCTTCCGCGCCGCGCTAGAGGCGCTGCCCCGCCTCGGAGCGGCCCCCGGCCTGGTCGGCGAGGTGGCCGCGTTCGCCGACCGCTACGTCACACCCGGCCGCTCCCCTGCGGCCGACCTGATGGACCCGGCGCCGGCACGGCGCGTACCGGCCTGGCTGACCGACGAGGGATGGGAATGAACGACTTCAAGGAACGCATCGCCGCCGAGCTCATCGCGGTGCGCGACCGGTCGCTCGCCTACACGGCGGCGGAGGACGACCTGCTGGTGCGCCAGCACTCGCCGCTGATGTCGCCGCTGGTGTGGGACCTGGCGCACGTGGGCAACTACGAGGAGCTCTGGGTGCTGCGCGCGGCCGCCGGGATCGACCCGCTCCGCCCCGAGATCGACGACATCTACGACGCGTTCAAGACTCCGCGCAAGGACCGCCCGAGCCTGCCCATCCTCGGCCCTGCCGAGGCCCGCCGCTACATCGAGGGCGTGCGCGGGCGGGTGCTCGACGTCCTCGACACGATCGACCTGGACGGTCCCGATCCGCTGCACCGCGATGGCTTCGTGTTCGGCCTGGTGATCCAGCACGAGCACCAGCACGACGAGACCATGCTCGCCACGCTGCAGCTGTCAGGGCAGCCGGGCCTGGTCAGGCAGGGCGACCTGCCAGCGGGCCGGAACGCGGGCCCCGAGGAGGTGTTCGTGCCGGGTGGCCCCTTCCTCATGGGCACCGCCACGCTGCCGTGGGCCTACGACAACGAACGGCCCGCCCATCGGGTCGACCTGCCCGCGTACTGGATCGACCGGCTCCCCGTCGGTAACCGCGCCTACGCGGCGTTCATCGACGACGGCGGTTACGACGATCCGCGCTGGTGGTCCGCGGAGGGCCGGCAGTGGCGGCAGCGCAGCGGCGTCTTCGCCCCGCTGTTCTGGACCAGGGAAGGCGGCGCCTGGTGGCGCACCCGCTTTGGCCGTACCGAGCCCGTCCCGATGGACGAGCCGGTCCAGCACGTGAGCTGGTACGAGGCCGACGCCTACGCCCGATGGGCGGGTAAGCGGCTGCCCACCGAGGCCGAGTGGGAGAAGGCCTGCGGCTGGGACCCCGAGGCCGGGAGGGCGCGCCGCTACCCGTGGGGCGAGCAGGCTCCCGGCCCCGATCGGGCGAACCTCGGCCACCGCGCCGCCCACCCCGCGCCGCTGGGCGCCTTCCCGGCCGGGGCCAGCGCGTACGGGGCCGAGCAGATGGTCGGAGACGTGTGGGAGTGGACCGCCTCCTGGTTCCAGCCCTACCCCGGCTTCCGCAGCTTCCCGTACAAGGAGTACAGCGAGGTGTTCTTCGGCCAGGACTACCGCGTGCTGCGCGGCGGCTCGTGGGCGGCCGACCCGGCGGCGGTGCGGACCACGTTCAGGAACTGGGACTACCCGATCCGCCGGCAGATCTTCACCGGCTTCCGCTGCGCCCGCTCGGAGCCGGTCTGATGTGCAGGCACGCGGCCTGGCTGGGCGCCGCGCGCCCGCTCACCTGGCTCATCCACGAGCCCGAGCACGGCCTGCTCAAGCAGTCGTACGCGCCGCGGCGCCAGCGCTACGGCCTGATCAACGCCGACGGGTACGGCATGGGCTGGTACGACCCCGGGCGGGCCGAGCCGGTCCGGTATCGGCGTGCCGTACCCATCTGGACCGATGCCAATCTGCCCGCGCTCGCGCAGGTCGCTCGCTCGACCTGCCTGCTGGCGGCCGTGCGCTCGGCCACCGTGGGCATGCCGATCGAGGAGAGCGCCACCGCGCCGTTCGCCGATCGGGGCTGGCTCCTCAGCCACAACGGGCGCGTCGTCAGAGACGCGCTGCGCGATCTTGTCGACGATCTGACCCACGATCTGGCCGATCGCGCGGAGAGCGCGTGCGACGCCGCCTGGGTGGCCGCCGCCGTGTTCCTGCGCGGGCGCGCCGGGCTCGGCCTGGGCGAGGCGCTGACCGAGGTCGTCGTCCGGGCGGGGGAGAAGGACCCCGCCGCCCGCCTGAACCTGCTCGCCTGCGACGGCGCGTCGATCGCCGCGACCGTCTGGGGCGACACGCTCTTCCACCACCGGCTTCACGACGGCGTGCGCGTGGCCAGCGAGCCGCTCGACGACCTGCCCGGCTGGCAGGCCGTTCCCGAGCGCAGCCTGCTGACCGTCACCCGCGACGACGTCCGCGTCCAGCCGTTGTGATCTCACCCCAGGAGGCCCTGTGTTCGTCAGCCACCCGACCGTGCATGTGATCAACCATCTCGACCGCGACTACCTGCGCCAGGCGCTCGAACACGACGTCAGGACCGGGCTGACGGCCTCGCCCAAGTGGCTGCCGCCCAAGTGGTTCTACGACGCCGAGGGCAGCGCGTTGTTCTCCCGCATCACCCGGCTGCCCGAGTACTACCCGACGCGGCGCGAACTGGCCATCCTGCGGGCCCGCGCCGCGGAAGTGGCGGCGACCTGCGGTGCGGACACGCTGGTCGAGCTGGGCTCGGGCACCAGCGAGAAGACCGTGCTGCTGCTGGACGCGCTCGCGGCGGCGGGCACGCTGCGCGCCTACACGCCGGTGGACGTGGACGCGGTCACCCTCGCGGCTGCGGCGCGGCGGCTGGCCGGCCGGTTCCCCGGGCTGGCCGTGCGGGCGGTGTGCGCCGACTTCGAGCGCCACCTGGCGTTGCTGCCGCGTGCCGGGCGGCGGATGGTGGCCTTCCTCGGCGGCACCATCGGCAACCTCGAACCGGCCGCCAGGGAGGTGTTCATGAAGGAACTGCGGGCCACGCTCCGGCCTGGGGACACCTTCCTGCTCGGGGCCGACCTGGTGAAGGACACCGGGCGGCTGGTGGCGGCATACGACGACGCGGCGGGGGTGACGGCCGCCTTCAACAGGAACGTGCTGCGGGTGATCAACCGGGAGCTGGACGCCGACTTCGAGCCGGAGGCGTTCACGCACGTGGCGCTGTACGACGCGCGCCACGACTGGATCGAGATGCGGCTGCGGGCGAGCAGGGACATGCGGGTGCGGATCGGGGGACTCGGGCTGTCGGTGGACTTCGTCCGGGGGGAGGAGATGCGTACCGAGATCAGCGCCAAGTTCCGGCCGGAGGGACTGCGGGACGAGCTCGCCGCCGCCGGGTTCGAGGTGCGCCGCCGCTACACCGACCCCGCGGGAGACTTCACCCTGGTCCTGGCCGAGGCATAAGAACCAGGACCCGGAAACGACCGCGGCCGCGCGGGGCGCGCGGCCGCTGTCGTACGCCGGGGGAAGGCGAGCGAGTCGTCAGGCGCCGTAGCTGGGGTAGCCGTAGCCGACGACCTGCGACTTCGGACGGACGCGCTGCTCGACCACGCCGTTGCCGGTGTTGCCCTCGATCGTGCTGATCGTGCCGTCGCCGTTGTCCTTCTCGACGAAACCGACGTGCCGGATGTCGTCGAGGTCCTTGCCGCCCTTCCAGGAGAAGAAGACGACCGCGCCGGGCTTGGGCTCGCTGCCCCAGCGCTTGTTGGCCTTGAACCACCTGGCGTGGGTGACGGTGTAGGCGTCCCAGCCGACCTGGGTGCGGGCGCCGGTCTGCTCACCGACCCAGGAGACGAACATCGCGCACCAGGCGGCGTTGGCGTAGGCGCGGACGTTGCCGCCGTCCCTGGCGACGGTCTCCCTGGCGCGCTGGGAGTTGACGTACCAGTCCTGGAACTTGGTGCCGCCGCCGCGGGAGTTCTCCCTGACGCCGATCTGCTTCTTGGCCTCGGCGAGGACCACGGCGGCGCTCGGCATCGCCTTGGTCTGGGCCTTGCTGGCGGTGTCGACCCTGCTGGTGTCCTCCTTGGGAGGGCTGGCGAGGGCGGCTACCCGCGGGCCGTCGGCAAGGGGGAGCTTGTCGGCCTGGGCGGCGTGGGTGGGAAGAAGGGCGCCTGCGAAGACGAGTGCGCCCAGCGCGGCATTCGCGTAGGTGAGCTTCGGGGCACGGCTACGACGGTGCTTTGCCATGAAAAGGGGGACTCCTTGCTAGCTTCCTGCCGCTTACCGGGTTAGCTGACGGGTTCGGACGTGAAGCTGCCCTACGGCACGATGTGCCGATTCACCCCAGAGAGATTGGGTCCCCGGTTCCGCGTGGTGCGGATTCAGCGGTCACAGGCGATCCTGTGATGATTGCAATGTCTGGCAATGTCCGGATTGCCCGGTTTTTGCCTCGAGTGGAGCCTAAGGTAATACACGGGGCAAGTACCTTACAAATTGATAAAGGTACGGCGATCATCTACGGTCAGGTCATGTCGCCACAGGACCTGTTCAACAGGGGGCTGCGGGAAGACGGACACCGTCCGGACGAAGCCCGGCGATGGTATCTCCTGGCGATCGAAACCGGTCATCCCGTGGCCGCCCAGCGGGCGGCCTTCAACCTGGCGCTGATCGAGGACGAGCGCGGCCGCCTCGACGAGGCCCGCCACTGGTACGGCAGAGCCGCCACCCCCAGGGCGATGTTCAACCTGGGCGTCCTGGAAGACTGCTGCGGCGACACCCAGGCGGCGCGCCGCTGCTACACCCTGGCCATCGAGTCGGGCCACACCGAGGCGGGCCCGCGCGCCATGTTCAACCTGGGCCTGCTGGAGGACAGGGAAGGCCGCCCCGAGCAGGCCCGCGCGCACTTCCTCCAGGCCGTGCGATCCGGGCACGAGGAGGCCAGCGCCCGCGCTATCTCGCGCCTAGCCTGATCCTGGCCTCCTCCAGCATCCGCATCATCGCCAGGCTCTCCTCCAGCGGCATGATCGGGCTCTCCGTCCTGCCCTCGGCCAGCGCCGCGCGCACCTCGCGCACCTCCTCGGCATAGCCGTTCATGGCCGGGTCAAGGACGATCTCCTCCGGCTCCACGCCCGGCCCCGACAGCAGGATCCGCTGCGGCGCCCAGAACGGCGCGGCGATGTCGGCCCGCAGCCCCGTGCCCACCACGGTCGCGGTGTTGGCCAGCGGGCTGAGCAGGGAGGTGTCCAGCAGCGCCCGCGCCCCGCCCTCGTAGGTCAGCAGCGCCCCCACCTCGGCGTCCACGCCCGAGGGCCCCAGCGATCCGGTGAGATAGGTCTCGGCGGGCTCGCCGAGCAGCAGCTGCGCCAGCCCGAACGGGTAGATCCCCAGATCGAGCAGGACTCCGCCGCCCAGCGCCGGATCCCACAGCCGATGCCGCTCCTCGTACGGCATGACGAACCCGAACGAGGCCTGCACCGAGCGCAGCGCCCCGAAGCGCTCCTCGGTCAGCAACCCCCTGATCAGGGGGTTGAAGCGCATCCACATCGCTTCCATCAGGAAGACGCCTGCCTGCCTGGCCAGCTCGACCATCCGCTCGGCGTCGGCCAGGCTCGCGGTGAGAGGTTTCTCGCACAGCACGGCCTTGCCCGCCGCGATGGCCGCCTCGGCCACCTCCAGATGCTGGGCGTGCGGGGTGGCCACGTAGACCACGTCGACGTTCGGATCCTCGCACAGCCGCGCGTAGGAGCCGTAGGCCGCCTCCGCGCCGAGCGTGGCCGCGAGCTCGGCCGCCCTGCCCTGGTCGCGGGAGCCCACGGCGGCCACCCGCATGCCGGGCTCGGCGGCGATCACCGCGCCGACCGTCCTGGCGATCCCGCCCGTGGCGGCGATGCCCCAACCCAAGTCACGCATGACTCGATCTTCCCATCACCGCGGGGCTGATCAGCCCATCCAGTTGAAGGTGGCGGGGTCGGGGCCGAGGCGGGTGCCGTTGTTCAGCGCGCCGATCGCCGCCATGTCCTCGGTGTCGAGGGTGAAGCCGAACACGTCGATGTTCTCCTTGATCCGCGACGGGGTGGCGGACTTGGGGATCACCACGTTGCCGACCTGGATGTGCCAGCGCAGCACGATCTGGGCGGGCGACTTGCCGTGCTTGTGGCCCAGCGTGGCCAGCGCGGGCTCGTCGAGCAGGCCCCTGCCCTGGCCGAGCGGGCTCCAGGCCTCGGTCAGGATGCCGTTGGCCTCGTGGAAGGCGCGCAGCTTGGCCTGCGGGAAGTGGGGGTGCAGCTCGATCTGGTTGATCGACGGGACGATGTCGGTCTCGTTCATGAGCCGGGTGAGGGTCTCGATCGTGAAGTTCGAGACGCCGATCGCGCGGACCCTGCCGTCCTTGTAGAGCCGCTCCAGCGACCTCCACGCCTGGACGTACTTGTCCTGCGCGGGGACCGGCCAGTGGATGAGGTAGAGGTCGAGATGGTCGAGCCCCAGCTTCGACAGGCTCGCCTCGAAGGCCGCCTCGACCCTGTCGTGCTCGTCGTTCCACAGTTTCGTGGTGATGAACAGCTTCTCGCGCCGCACGCCAGAGCCGGCGATCGCGCGGCCCACACCCTCCTCGTTGTCGTAGATCCTGGCGGTGTCGATGCTGGTGTAGCCGGCCTCGATCGCCAGAGCCACGGCCCGCTGCGCCTCGTCGCCCGACATCTGCCAGACGCCGAAGCCGAGTTGCGGTATCTGAACGCCGCCTGTGTTGAGCAGCAGCGAGTTCATGTTCATGCCTCCATTGTTCACTTCACGTTGGCTGTCACTTCGAGTGGGCGTCCTACCGTGGCGCGTGTCGTGAACGAACAGGAATCCGTGGCCTGGGTGGAGTCGCCACTACAGATGCTCTGCGCCGTCGAGGCCCACCACGCCGGGCTGCTGGGAGAGCGGACGCTGGTGGTGCCGCGCGCCGGGCTGCGCCCGCTCGCGGCGACCGGACGCGAGCTCGCCCGGCTCGACCTGCCCGAAGGCCTCGAGCTCGCCGAGTCGAGCGAGCGCATGCCCCGCAGGCTCAACGCCGTCGGCGACGCCTTCTCCGGCCGGGTCCAGCTGCGCTGGGTCACGCTCCGCCCGGGCCGCGTCGTGATCGTCGATGACGGCCTGGCCACGATCAGGCTGCTGGAGCTGCTGGCGGCCCGCCCCGTCAAGCCCCTGCTGCGGGCCCGCGCCACCCCGAGCCTGTGGCGTCACACGCTCGGCCTGCTGGCCGCCCGCAGGCTGCGCGCCACCGCCCGCAGGGGCGCGCTGTCGGTCTTCACCGCCCTTCCGGTGGACGGCGTGCTGGCCGGGGCCGTCCGGCAGGCGGGTGTCGAGCTGGCCGGCCACGACTTCGGCTGGCTGCGCGAGCAGCCGCTGAGCACCCCTGGACCCGCCGAGCGGACCGTCGTGCTCGGCACCTCCCTGGTCAGGAACGGCCTGGTGCACCGCGAGCGCTACCTGCGCTGGCTGACGGAGCTGGCCGAGCGGGAGCCGCTGGCCTACTACCCGCACCGCCGCGAGGACCCCGTCGACCTGGCCGTGATCCGCGAACGGCCCGGCATCACCGTCCACGCCCCCGGCGTACCCGCCGAGCTGACGCTGCGCGGCCTGTCCGCCGAGCAGCGCGTGGTCAGCCTCCCCTCGACCGCGATCAGCTCGCTGCGGGTGCTGCTGTCCCCGCGCGGCGTGGCCGTCGAGCCCGTGCACGTGCCGGACGACTGGTGGACCAGCCGTGCGGCCCCCTCCCTCCGATCCCACCTGCAGATGTTCACAGGAGTAACCAGTTGAAGGTCCTGGCCGTGGCCGATTCCGACTCGTACCTGAAATGGGCGGCCAGCCTCCTGGACGACCTGCCTGCCGACTGCGTGACGCGGCTGGCGGTCGTGCGCACCCCGATCACCCCCTCGCCCGAGCAGATCGCCGCCGCGGTCGCGGGCACCAGGGCAGCGGACGTTCCCGTCCTGTCGGCCAGGGCGCTCAGGCGTACGGCCGAGCGGCTGCGCCCCGACGCGATCCTCGTGGCCTGCACGGGCCCGGTAGTGGACGTGCTGGTCGCCGAGGTCCTCGACGGCCTGCGGCCCAGACCCGTCTTCGTCACAGGACTGCCCGGCATCTCGGTGCCCGCGACCGAGAAGGCCTGGCTGTTCCGCAGCGGCTGCGACCTGTTCGTCGTGCACAGCGGCAGGGAGGTCGCCGAGTTCGGTGAGCTGGCCGAGCGGCTCGGCGGCGGCGGCGCGGTCGGCATGGCCAGGCTGCCGTTCCTGCGCGACATCCCCTCCGTCGACGGCGGCGACCGGGTGGTCTTCGCCACCCAGGCCAAGGTGCCCAGGCGGCGCGAGGACCGCGAGCTGATCCTGCGCTCGCTGGCCGCGCTCGCCACCGCCCGCCCCGACCTGGACGTCGTGGTCAAGCTGCGGGCACTGGAGGACGAGCGGCAGACGCACAACGAGCGCCACCACTACCAGCGGCTGTGGCGGGAGCTCGGCCTCGCGGCACCGGTCCGCTTCGCGGCCGGGCCGATGCACGAGCACCTGGCCCAGGCCGCGGGGTTCGTCACCGTCAGCTCCACCGCGGCGCTGGAGGCGATCGCCCAGCAGGTGCCGCTGCTGGTCCTGTCCGACTTCGGGGTGAGCGCCGAGATGATCAACCTGGTGTTCGAGGGGAGCGGCGTCCTCGGCACGCTGGAGGAGGTGGCGGCCGGCACCTTCCGCACTCCCTCGCCCGCGTGGTGCGCGGACAACTACTTCCACCCGGCCGGCCGTAGCGACTGGGTGGCGCTGCTGACCGCCCTGGTCATCGGGCCGCGCACGCCCGCGCGCTCCCTGCTCGACGGGCCCGAGCACGTGGCCGCCCGGCGCCGCGCCCGCCTGCGGGTGGAGGTGCCGCCCCAGGTGCTGCGGGTCGGCTACCGCGCCAAACGCAAGGTCCGCCGCTACATCAGGTCGTTCACCTGACGTAGCGGCGGCGACCGCGGGGCTCTCAGCCGACGGTGCGTGACAGGCGGCGGCGGATGCGGCTCAGCGTGCCGGGCCGCTCAGCTTGCGGCAGCAGCCCGACCGCCCCGAGCCGCTGCCGCTTGAAGTACCGGTCGGTCCCGTGCTCGGCGACGAACGCCTCCGCGACCGGCCGCAGCTCGGGGTAGGTCTCGCTCTGCATGCAGTACCCGACCGCCCCCACCAGGTCGGAGATCTCCACCGGCGGCGGCGGGTCCAGCGCCCCGTCGGCGCCCAGCCGGGGCAGCAGCGCGTCGACGACCGTGACCGGGATCCTGTTGCTGTTCTCGTACGGCGCGAGCCGCTCCAGCACCATGGCCGTCCCGTGCGTGGCCACCTCCAGCCCGAAGTAGCGCGAAGCCGTCACCAGTGCGGTCGAGAAGCAGCCCACGACCAGCGAGGGCCGCAGCGCCGCGAAACATACCTCGGCGGGCACACTCTGGCCCGCCACGACCAGCCGTACCCCAAGCTGCTCGGCGGCGGCCCGCAGCAGCTGCGTGTGACGGTGCCCGGCGGCCGGGTGCGGCTTGAACACCACGCTGCGGTGCCCGCGCGCGACCAGCCCGCGCAGCATGGCCTCGTGCAGCCCGTGCTCCTCCTCGGGGGTGACGATGTCGAGCGACGACAGGTACTGTCCGAGGATCATCGCCTCGCCCGCCAACATGTCGGGCGCGGTGGCCGCCACCTGGCCGACCACCGAGAGGAACGACTCCGGCGGCAGGGTGGCCGCCGGCACGCCGTACTCGGACAGCAGGAGCGGCCGCAGCCCGGGAACCAGGTCCAGGTGCAGCAGGCGGGTGACGCGCCGGAAGATCTCGGCGGGCAGCGGGTCGCGGGTCGGGCCGTAGCTCATGAGCCCGTCGGAGTAGACGGTGATGGGGCAGTCGCGCACCAGCCCCGCGATCGTGCGCGCGGGCGGGACCGCGATCGACTCCAGCACCAGTTCCTCGACCGTGTCGAGGCCCAGCGAGGTGCCGATCAGCCTGCTCATCATCGGCACCTCGATGACGCGCGCCTTCCAGTCGGAAGGGTGCAGCGGCGCGATGAGCTCGTTCCACGAACGCACCTCGTCGAAGCGGGAGCGGAGCGCCGCGAACCCCGGCGTCTGGTCCAGCGGCGTCGACACCTCGGGGACGGCCGTGTTCGTGGAGACGATCAGCAGCCTGCGCCCGCCCTCGCCGAAGTGGCCCGCGTCGATCGCCGCCGCCAGCGACATCGCCCCGAACAGCGTCGAGGCGTAGAAAACCCGCGTCACGGCTCCTCCCTCCGCACCCGCGCACCGGCGGGGATCTCAGGCAGCAGCGCGCGCAGCGTCTGCTCGCGCTCCACGGACATGCGCGGCACGGCCGCGGCGACCAGGTCGGGCGGCAGCGACCGCGCCATCGCCGCGCCCCGCGTCTCGAACCGGTGCCGCAGCTCGGGCGTGAACCGGCCGGCGAGCTCCAGATGGTGGGCCAGCAGCGCGCAGAAGTTACGCACCGCCTTCGGCAGGAACTCCGCCTCCAGGTCCTCGAAGACGAGCTCGAAGGCGTCGAAGAAGTGCAGCTGCCGCTCGTCGCCGATCTGGGTCAGCGACCCCGACACGCCTCTGCGGTAGAACAGCCCGGCCAGCGACACCACTCCGAACGAGGCGGCCTGCCGGTGCAGGCGCCAGATCCACGGCCGGTCCTCGGCCGTGTGCAGCGAGCCGGGAAAACGCAGCAGGTCACCCAGCGAGCGCCGGTAGATCCCGGCCCACGCGTAGGGGTAGTCGACCATCGTCCTGACGCCCTCGGGCAGGATGGCGTCGCGCGGGTCGAGCACCAGGCCCCGGCGCGCCTCCGGAGCCCGGTGCACCACCCGCTTACGTCCCTCGACCTGCACGTGGTCGACGCGGACGAAGTCGCAGCCGAGCCCGTCGATCGCGGCGACGAGCTCGGCCAGGTAGCCGGGCGCCAGCCAGTCGTCGCCGTCCATGAACGTGACATAGGCGCCCGAGGCCAGCTTCAGGCCCGTGTTGCGCGCGTCGGCCAGCCCGACGGGGGCCGGGTTACGCACCAGGGACAGCCCCGGCACCTGCGACTCGGCGACGATGGCCGCCGTGTCGTCGGCCGAGCCGTCGTCCACGACGATGAACTCGAAGTCACGCCGGGTGTTGCGGGCCAGCGAGGCGAGCGCGTCGGGGATGAAGCGCGCGCCGTCGCGGACCGGTACGACGACAGAGAGGGTGATCACGCCTCGTCACACCGTGACCCTGCGAAGCCTGGCCTTCGGCGCCTCCTCGCCGGGGAAGACGCGCTTGACGCCGTCGCCCATGGCCTGCTCGATGATCCGGATGTCGCGCACCAGGTGCTCCAGACCGGCGGGCTCCAGCGAGGCCGCGTGGTCGGAGCCCCACATGGTGCGGTCGAGCGTGATGTGCCGCTCGACGGTGACCGCGCCCAGCGTGACCGCCGCCAGCGAGATCTGCAGGCCGCGCTCGTGACCGGAGTAGCCGACGGGCACGCCGTACCTCTCCTTGAGCGTGGTGATCGCGCGCAGGTTGGCCTCCTGCGGAGGCAGCGGGTAGGTGGAGGTGGCGTGCATCATGATCAGCTTGTCGGTGCCGAGGATCTCGACCGCCTGGTCGATCTCGCTCAGCGTGGACATGCCGGTCGACAGGATCAGCGGCTTGCCGGTCGCGGCCAGGGCGCGCAGCAGCTCGTGGTCGGCGACGCTGGCCGAGGCGATCTTGTGGACGAGGACGTCCATCTCCTCCAGGAACTCCACCGACGGCACGTCCCACGGAGAGGCGAACCAGTGCAGGCCGCGCTCGTCGCAGTACTTGGCGATCTGCGTGTACTCCTCGCGGCCGAACTCGGTGCGCTCCTTGTACTCCAGGTAGGTCATCTCGCCCCACGGCGTCTGCCTGATCTGCGAGCGCTGCTCGACCGGCACGCAGATCTCGGGCGTGCGCTTCTGGAACTTCACCGCCTGGCAGCCCGCCTCGGCCGCCACGTCGATCAGCCTGCGGGCGATGTCGAGGTCGCCGTTGTGGTTGATGCCGATCTCGCCGATCACATAGACCGGCTCGCCGTCGCCGACCAGCGCGTCACCGATCGCGACGGGCTTGGGGCTGCCCAGCCTGAGCGCGGCTTTGGGAGCGGCGGGCTCGGGGACCTCGGGCCTGGCCGCCAGTACCCGCTCGCACAGCTCCCTGACGGCTCCGTCGCCGCCCCTCCTGGTCAGCACGACGCGCGCGGCGGCCCGTACGCTCGGGTGCGCGTCCGGCACCGTGATCGGCCAGCCGACCAGCGACATCGGGCCCAGGTCGTTGACGTCGTTGCCGACGTACGCCACGCGGGCGGGGTCGAGGCCCTCGATCGTCAGCCAGTCGCGCAGCACGGTCCGCTTCTCGGCCAGGCCCTGCAGGACGGGCACGCCCAGCTTGCGGGCGCGGGCGGCCACGACCGGGTTCTGCTCGGTCGACATCACCAGCAGCTTCACCCCGGAACGGCGCAGCAGCGAGATGCCCATGCCGTCGGAGCGGCTCACCAGCACCATCTCGCGGCCCTCGGAGTCGACGTAGGCGCGGTCGTCGGTGTGCACGCCGTCGAAGTCGGTGATGACGGCGTCGACGTCGATCGGCTCGGGCAGGTCGACCAGCGGCGCGAGCGCCCTGACGATCTCCAGGTCCTCGGGGTCGTCGATCTCGACCGCGTGGCGGACCGGCACCGGCTGGACGGTGACGTCGCCGAAGAAGCGGTGGCCGTGCTCGCGCAGGCCCGCCGTACGCATGACGTAGAAGGCGCCGGTCTCGCGGAACTCGGCGGGCCGGTCCTGGCGCATCTGCCGCGTCGCGCGGTCGTGGTTGATGCCCGCGCCCTCGGGCGTCCAGAGGAAGGCGTGGTTCGGCGCGCCGGACAGCACGGCGTCGGCCTCGCCGTCCAGCACCTTGCCGACCGCCGCCGACAGGTCGGCGGGGTCGATGAACGCGCTGGTGGCCTGCACGAGCACGACGATCTCGGGGTCGGCTATCTCGGGGTCGGCGCCGAGCGCGTCGAGCGCGTGCAGCACCGCCGACTCGCTGGAGGCGCCGGCGCCGCTCAGCTCGGCGGGACGCGTGACGACCGTGGCGCCCGCCTCGCGGGCCGCCTGCGCGATCGCCTCGTGGTCGGTGCTGACCACCACCTGGTCGACCAGCTCGGCGCGCAAAGCCGCCTTGACGGCGCGCGTCACCAGCGGGACGCCGCCCACCTGGGCGAGGTTCTTCAGGGGAATGCCCGCCGAACCTCCGCGGGCGGGAATGACGGCGAGGACTCGCAACGTGGCTCCTTGGAATGCTTGAGGTGCCAAGGAAGCTAGTCAGGCCATCCGACCGGGCCGGGGATCGGAGCTGAACTCCCTGTTAACGTTGCGTGCGGATCCGGTAGAGGAGCTCAGGTCTGCCCACCCCGCCGTACTGCGGGACCCTGTCGGCCGCCCCCGTCTCCACCAGATGCTCCAGGTACCGCCGGGCGGTCACCCGCGACACGCCGATCGCCGCGCCCACGGCCTGCGCGCTCTTGGCCGCCTTGCGCAGCTCGGCCGCCACCGCGTCGAGGGTGTCCTGCGTCATCCCCTTGGGCAGGCCCGAGGGCCCGCCGCGCAGGGTCGCCAGGGCCCTGTCGACGTCGCCCTGCCCCGTCGCCTCGCCCTCACCGGCCCTGAACTCCGCGTAACGCGTCAGTTTCTCCCGCAGGGTCGCGAACGTGAACGGCTTGAGCAGGTACTGCGCGACGCCGAGCGAGACGGCGTTGCGCACCACCGCCAGGTCGCGGGCCGAGGTCACCGCGATCACGTCGCACGACAGCCCCGCCGCCCTGACCGCCCTGCACACCTCCAGCCCGTGCATGTCGGGCAGGTAGAAGTCGAGCAGGATCAGGTCGACGGGCGTGGACCTCAGGAAACGCAGCGCCTCCCCGCCCGACCTGGCCACCCCGGCCACAGTGAAGCCCGGCACCCGCTCCACGTAGACGCGGTTGGCCTCGGCGGTGATCTCCTCGTCCTCGACGACGAGCACGGTGATCGTCATCGGGGCACCGTCACGGTGAAGGTGGAGCCCGCCACCTCGATGGTGCCGCCGAGCCGCCGCACCGCCTGCCCGACCAGGGCCAGACCCAGGCCGCGGCCGTCGCCCTTGGACGTCCAGCCCTTCGCGAACGCCGCGGTGTCGGCCAGTCCTGGGCCGTCGTCGGCCACCCTGATGACGAGGCTCTCCTCGTCGGCGTGCAGGTGCACCTCGACCCTCCCTGCCGCCTCGATCGCGTTGTCGATGAGGTTGCCCACGATCGTCACCACCTGACGGGGATCGAGGCCCAGATCGTCCAGCTCGCTGTCGGGAGTGATGACCAGCTCGGCGCCCCGCTCGGCGGCCTCGGCCGACTTGCCGAGCAGCAGAGCGGCGAGCACGGGCTCGCGCACCGCGCCGACCACCCTGTCGGTGAGCTCCTGGGCGGCCTTGAGCTCGGCGGTGCCGAAGGCGACTGCCTGCTCGGTCCGGCCCAGCTCGACCAGGGTGATGACGGTGTGCAGGCGGTTGGCGGACTCGTGGGCCGCCGCCCGCAGCGAGTCGGCGAAGCCGCGTTCGGCGTCGAGCTGGCCGGTGAGAGCCTGCAGCTCGGTGCGGTCGCGCAGGGTGACGACGGTGCCGAGCCTGCTGGGGGCGGCGTTGACGACGAGCACGCGGTCGCCGACGAGGTGCACCCTGTCCTCCATGAGATTCCCAGCCGTGGACTCCGGTTCCGTCGGGCGCGGGAGTGCGGGCGGGGACTTCGGTCCTGTCTCTTGGGAGGAAGGGGACTCCGGTTCCGCTTCTTGGAGAGCAGGGGAGCCGGGGCTCTCCGGTTTCCCGGGGTGGGGGAGTGCGGGCGGGGGCTTCGGTTCTGTCCCTTGGGAGTGAGGGGAGGAGCCGGGGGTGGTCGGCCGGGGTGTTGGAGCGGGGCGGGGATCGTCGGGGAGAGAGGCGACGAGATCGGCGATGCCGAGGTCGGCGACGTGGCGGCCCTCGGCGTCGGACGGCAGGCCGAGCAGCGTACGGGCGCCGTCGTTGCACAGCGTCAGCGTGCCGTCCCTGGCCACCAGCAGCAGCCCCTCCCGCACCGCGTGCAGGATCGCGTCGTGGTGCTCGTGGATGCGTCCCAGCTCCACCGGCCCGAGCCCGTGCGTCTGGCGGCGCAGCCTGGCGCCCACCAGCCACGTGCCGCCCGCGGCCACCCCGAGCCCGAGCGCGCCCACCAGGCCCGCCCACGAGAGCTGCTCGCGCAGCCTGGCGTCGATCCGCTCGACCGTGATCCCCGCGCTGACCAGCGCCCTGATGGCGCCGGCCGGGTCCTTCACCGGCGCGACCGCCCGCACGGACGGCCCGAGCGTGCCGGTGTAGGTCTCGGTGAACGTCTCGCCCCGCAGCGCGCGGTCGATGTGGCCGAGGAACAGCCCGCCGATCCGCCCGGGGTTGGGGTGGGTGTACCGGCGGCCACGCGTGTCCATGATCGTGATGAAGTCGACGCCCGTGCCGGCGCGCACCCGCTCGGCGTACGGCTGCAGCCGTACGGACGGATTGGCCTCGCCCAGCGCCGACAGCACGTCGGGCGAGTTGGCCACGCTGACGGCCACGGCCCGTGCGCTGCCCTCGGCCTCCGCGGTGAGCAGGTCGCGGGTCTCGACCAGCATCAGCGCCACGGCACCGGTCAGCGTCACCACCACGACCGCCAGCTGGAGGACCAGCATCTGCCTGGCCAGGCTCCAGTTCCGCACAGCCGCCTTCTCTCTCCAGTGAACGAAACTTACGCAATAGTGACCTGTGTCACTCCACGGGCGCATATTCGCACAACCAGCAGCCAAGCGTTCAAGGAGATACCTCATGCGTGACCGCACACGGTACCTGTACCTGGCGGTGATCCTTGCCGCGGTGGCCGGAGTCGTCGTCGGCTTCGTCGCACCGGAGGTCGGCAAGGAGCTCAAGCCCCTCGGCACGGCGTTCGTCGCGCTGATCAAGATGATGATCAGCCCCATCATCTTCTGCACGATCGTGCTCGGTGTCGGCTCGGTCAGCCAGGCGGCCAAGGTCGGCAAGGTGGGCGGCCTCGCGATCGGCTACTTCCTGCTCATGTCGACCGTCGCGCTCGGCATCGGCCTGGTCGTCGGCAACATCCTCGACCCCGGCGCCGGGCTGCAGCTGACCGACGTGGCCAAGCAGGCCGCCGAGGCGGAGGCGGCCAAGGGCGGCGAGGCCAGCACCGTCGACTTCCTGCTCGGCGTCATCCCGACCACGCTGGTGTCCGCCTTCACCGAGGGCCAGGTGCTCCAGACGCTGCTCGTCGCGCTGCTGGTCGGCTTCGCGCTGCAGGCCATGGGGGCCAAGGGGGCGCCGATCCTCAGGGGCGTCGAGCATGTCCAGCGCCTCGTCTTCCGAGTTCTGGCCATGATCATGTGGGCCGCGCCCGTGGGCGCCTTCGGCGCGATCGCCGCCGTCGTCGGCTCCACCGGCATCAAGGCCCTGCAGTCGCTCGCCGTCATCATGGTCGGCTTCTACGCCACCTGCCTGCTGTTCGTCGCCGTCGTGCTCGGCCCGCTGCTGTGGGCGGTGGCCAGGATCAACCTGTGGTCGCTGCTGCGCTACCTGGGCAGGGAGTTCCTGCTGATCCTGTCGACATCGTCGTCGGAGTCCGCGCTGCCCAGGCTCATCGCCAAGATGGAGCACCTCGGCGTCTCCCGCCCGGTGGTGGGCATCACGGTGCCCACCGGCTACTCCTTCAACCTGGACGGCACCGCGATCTACCTGACCATGGCCACGCTCTTCGTCGCCACGGCCACCGGCGCGCCGCTGACGATCGGCGAGCAGGTCTCGCTCCTGCTCTTCATGATCATCGCTTCCAAGGGGGCGGCGGGCGTGACGGGCGCGGGCCTGGCCACGCTCGCGGGCGGCCTGCAGTCCCACCGGCCCGACCTGGTGGACGGCGTCGGCCTCATCGTCGGCATCGACCGCTTCATGTCGGAGGCCAGGGCGTTGACCAACTTCGCCGGCAACGCCGTCGCGACGGTGCTGATCGGCACCTGGACGGGCGAGTTCGACAAGGAGCGCGCCGGCGAGGTCCTGGCCGGGCGGGCTCCCTTCGATGAGGCGACGCTGCTGGACGACGAGGTGGAGCAGAAGCAGCCGCCCGCGGCCGAACGCGAGATGACGGCCGTCTGACCCGTCCCCTCCGGCAGCGTGGGCGCGCTTCATGCCAGCGGCAGCCTCAGCACGAAGCGCGCCCCGCGGGGACTGTCGTCCACCCTGATGTCCCCGCGGTGCGCCACCGCCACGTCACGCACTATCGCCAGCCCGAGCCCGGTGCCGCCCGCGTCCCTGCTGCGGGCGGCATCCAGCCTGGTGAAGCGCTCGAAGACCCGCTCGCGCTCGGCGGGCGAGATCCCCGCCCCGTCATCCTGTACGGCCAGCACCGCGAAGTCGCCGTCGCTGTGGAGCGACACGGCCACCGAGCTCTCGGCGTGGCGCTGGGCGTTGTCCAGCAGATTGGTCAGCGCGCGGCGCAGCTGCATCAGCACGCCCTCGACCACGACACCCTCGGTCATCTGCAGCCGGACGGGGATCTTGTCCTGGCGGCCGGACAGCTCCTCGCGTACCAGCTTCGTCAGGTCGATCCGCTCCTTGGCCACGTCCACCCGCGAGCCGATCCTGGCCAGGAGCAGCAGGTCCGTCATGATCGCCTCGAGCCGGTCGGTGTCGTGCAGGGCGCTGTCCACCAGCGCCTCCAGGTCGGTGTCCTCGGGGTAGAGCTGGGCGCTCTCCAACTGGGCCCGCAGCCCCGCGATGGGGGTGCGCAGCTCGTGCGAGGCGTCGGAGGCGAACTGCCGCTGCTGCTCGGCCGAGCGTTCGAGCCGGTCGAGGGTGCTGTTGATCGACCTGGCCAGCTGCGCCACCTCGTTCTTCCCCTCCGGTACGGTCACCCGCCTGCTGAGGTCGGTGGCGTTGACCGCGTCCAGTTCGGTGAGCATCGTCGCCACGGGCCGCATCGTGCGGCCGGTCACCAGCCACGTCACCCAGCCCACGAGCGCGACGACCAGGGCCACCTGGGCGGCGACGGCGATCTCCAGCGCGCGGGTGGCCAGCACGCCGGGCGTGGGCCGCGCCGCGTAGACCACCATCGAGTCGGGAGCGGTCGACAGCCTGATCGCGGTCAGGTAGACGCAGCCCGCCGCGCCGCAGTCGGACAGGTCGACGACGCGCCGGTCAGGTCGCGGCATGACGTTCGCGAGCGGCGGCAGGCGGTCGGCGGCGCTGCTCGACGCCACCACCCTGCCGCCCCTGGTGACGACCTGTAGCAGGTTCACCTGGTCGACCGTGACGGGGATCCGGCCGGTGACCAGATGCCCTTCGCGCAGCGCCGCGGTGACCGCGGAGCCGGCGTCGGCGGTGTCCTTCCACAGGCCCTTGCTCACGAGGGACCGCGTCACCAGGACACCCGTCACTCCTGCGGGAATCAGCACGAATGCCGCGACGGCCACAGCGATCAGTGTGACCCGTCCGCGGAGGGAGCTGGCCCACATGCGTGACACGCCCACGAGGGTAACCAGCGGCTACTTCCCCAAAAGCCGCAAAGAGGAAAAGATTAGGTCATCCTTCCGCCGGTCCCGTGGATGTCCGGGAGTGGTCCGGCGGGTGTCCGGGAGCGGTCCCGCGGGCGTCCGGCAGTGATTCTGTGGGTGTCCGGCAGCGGTCTTGTAGGTGTCGGGGAGCGGTCCGGCGGGTGTCTGGAAGCCGTCCTGTGGGTGGCAGGAAGTGTTCCGGTAGGTGTCCGGCAGCCGTCCCACTGTGCTCGGAAGGCGTTCGGGAAGACTGTAAGGGGGATCAGGCCTCGATGGTGTGGGCCTTGAGCGCGTAGGAGTCCGGCGCCGTGCCCTCGCCGGTGACCAGGTCCGTGAGGTAGCGCGCGACGAGTGGGACGAACTTGAATCCCTGCCCGCAGAAGCCGGTCGCGACACTGATCGGCCCCCGCCGGTCGATGACGAACGTGTCGTGCGCGGTGTTGTCGTACAGGCAGCTGATCGGCGTCGAGGCCGCGACGTCCAGCCCGGGGAACCAGTCCCTGACGTAGGCAAGCAGCGCCTGGTCGGCCCGCGACTCGGGGGTGAAGTCGCGCCGGTCGGGGTCGACGACCGGGCCGGTGCCGTGGAGCCCGACCTTGACGCCCGACCCCTGCTCGAACAGCCCGTACGCTCCTGCCGCCGACAGCGCGTCTGGCCCCTGCCGCCAGTGCACGAAGCTCGGCCATGGTCCGGCGCCTTCGCGGGGCGCGAAGAACCTGGGCTGCTCCTGGGTCGCCACGATGGCCGGCAGGTCGAGGTGCCCGCCGAGCAGTCGGGAAGCCCACGGCCCCGCCGTGACCACGACCTGGCGGGCGCGCACGGCCCCGTCCGGCGTGTCCAGCTCCACCAGGCCGTCGGCGACGCCGCCGCCGTACCTGAGGACGCGCAGCGACGTCACCGGGCAGGTGGGGCGGAACTCGGCGCCGCGCTCGCGAGCCAGCCGCTGGATCGCCGCGACGGCACGGTCGGCGAGCAGCCGCCCCGACCCCGGCTGGTACAGCACGCGGGTCTCGAAGCGCATGCCCGGCCACCGCTCGGTGGCCTGCGCCGGGTCGAGCACCTCGTGGGCGACGCCGTGGCGGGAGAACAGGGCGCGGAACCGCTCGACGGTCCGCTCGTCGACACCGTGGTCGAGGCCGCCGGTGGGTTCGAGCAGCCGCCGGCCGGACTCAGCCTCGAGCTCGGCCCACAGCAACCCGGCCTGCCGCGCCCTGAGCAGGTAGTCCTCGTCGTCGACGGCGAGCCTGAACAGCCTCGTTCCTCCGTGGGAGCCGCCCCGGTGGTGGCCGAGCTCGTACTTCTCCAGCACCACCACCTGGCGGCCCGCGGCGGCCAGGGCACGGCTCGCCGCCGAGCCCATGGCGCCCGCCCCGACCACGACGACGTCATGCGTCTCCACCGCCCGCGGCCCTCCTTCACCCCAGCCCCTTGCCTCGCGATCCTGCCACTGAGAGGGCGGGGTCGGAGGCGAGGGGGCGGGGCGGGCCTCAGCCGAGCGGGCTGTCCTCCGTGGCCACCCACACCGCCGTGTCCGTGGGGAGCGAGCCGTCGGCGGTCAGCGGGCCGCTCGACAGCAGGACGCGCCCGGTGACGGGAACGGGGTCCTCGCCGAAGTTCACCAGCACCAGCAGGCCGGGCTCGCGCCGGAAGGCCAGCACGTCCTTCGGCGAGTCGAGCCAGGCCAGCTCCCCGCCGCCGAGCGCGGGGTGCTCCTTGCGCAGCCGCAGCGCGGCCCGGTAGAAGGCGAGCGTCGAGTCAGGGTCGCCCTCCTGCGCCTCATGGCTCAGCGGCCCCCAGGTGGAGGGGATCGGCAGCCACGGCCGCTGCCAGCCGTACCCGTCGGAGGCGGTCCACGGCAGCGGCACCCTGCAGCCGTCGCGGCTCTCGCCGGTGCGCAGGAAGGCCGGGTCCTGCCTGAGCTCGTCGGGCAGGTCGAGCACCTCGGGCAGGCCGAGCTCCTCGCCGTTGTAGAGGTAGGCCGAGCCCGGCAGCGACAGCATGAGCAGGGTGGCGGCGCGGGCGCGGGTCAGGCTGCCGTGCCTGGTCACGTGGCGCGGCTTGTCGTGGTTGGACAGCACCCATGTCGTCGGCGCGCCTACCAGCTCGGCCTCGGCCAGCGCCTTGTCGATGACGTCGCGGAAGGACTTGGCCCCGTAGGCGGCCATCATGAACTCGAAGTTGAAGGCCTGGTGCAGCTCGTCGGGTCCGATGTAGCGGGCCAGCCTGGCGGGGGAGGACACCCACGCCTCGGCGACCGCCATCCGCCCTCCCGGGTAGGAGTCGAGGATGGGCCGCCACTCGCGGTAGATCTCGTGCACGCCGTCCTGGTCGAAGTACGGCACGCTCTCGTCGCCCAGCATCTCGGCCTGGCGCCCCTCCTTGGGGCCGACCGACGGCAGCCCCGCCGCCTTGACCATGCCGTGCGCCACGTCGATCCTGAACCCGTCGACGCCCCGGTCGAGCCAGAAGCGCAGCACCTGGCGGAACTCCTCACGGACGGCCGGGTGCTCCCAGTTGAGGTCGGGCTGGGTCGGGTCGAACAGGTGCAGGTACCACGGGCCGTCCTCGACCTGGGTCCAGGCGGACCCACCGAAGATCGACTCCCAGTCGTTCGGCTCGTCGCGGAAGATGTAGCGGTCGCGCAGCCCCTCCTTGAACCACGGGTGCTCGGAGGAGGTGTGGTTGGGCACGATGTCCACGATCACCCTGATGCCCAGCGCGTGGGCGTCGGCGATCATGACGTCGAAGTCGGCGAGCGTGCCGAAGCGCGGGTCGACGTCGCGGTAGTCGGCCACGTCGTAGCCGCCGTCGTTGAGTGGCGAGGTGTAGAAGGGGCTCAGCCAGATGGCGTCCACGCCGAGCTGCGACAGGTATCCCAGGCGTTCGCGCAGCCCGATCAGATCGCCGGTGCCGTCGCCGTTGCCGTCGGCGAAGCTGCGGGGGTACACCTGGTACACGACGGCGTCGCGCCACCAGTCGTCGTTGCCGAGCATGAAGCCGTCCTTCCCTGATGTCCACGATGTCGGGAGAAGGATCCCCCGTGAAGACGGTCAAGCGCAAGTTTCGGAAAGTTGCAAAAGTGTGGATCGTCTCGCGCGTCCCCCATATGCCGCTTCAGCACAGGTAGCGGTGAGGTAACTCTCCTCCGCAAGTTCTTCCAATTCTTGCAAAGACTCGCTAACGTCCCCGAAACATAAGCCGCAAAGGCGGCTGTTTCAGGATCTTTCAGCGGCGATCCCCACATGCGCCGCTTGACCTCAGGAGGGTCCCATGCGCATCCGAGCACTGGGTGTTGCCGCGCTGACGACCGTGGCGTTCGGCGCCACGGCGTGCGGCGGCTCAGAGCCCGCGCCGTCAGCGGCGCCGAGCTCGGCGACCTCGGCCACGGCCTCGGCCCCCGCCGACAAGGGCAGCGGCAAGCTCGTGATCTGGGCCGACCCCAACCGCACCAAGGCGCTCAAGCCCTTCGCCGACCAGTTCGGCACCGAGAACGGTGTCACGGTCGAGGTGAAGGAGATCAGCAAGGACAACCAGCAGACCTTCCTCACCGCCTCCCAGCAGGGCAGCGGTCCCGACATCACGGTCGGCGCCCACGACTGGATCGGCAACCTGGTGCAGAACGGCGCCATCGACCCGGTCAACCTGACCGAGGAGCAGAAGGCGAGCTTCTCGCCGATCGCGCTCAAGGCCGTCACCTTCAACGGCCAGATCTACGGCGCGCCGTACGCGATGGAGAACGTCGCGCTGATCCGCAACACCGAGCTCGCCCCCGACGCCCCCGCCACCTTCGACGACGTGATCGCCAAGGGCAAGGAGCTGAAGAAGGCCGGCAAGGTCAAGGAGGTGCTCTGCCTGCCCGTCACCGCCAAGGGCGACGCCTACCACGTCTACCCGCTCTTCTCCTCCGCGGGCGGCGCCATCTTCGGCACCACCTCGGCCGGCGACCCCGACCCCAAGCAGGTGCTGGTCGGCTCCAAGGAGTCGCAGGCCGCCTTCGAGAAGCTCGCCAAGCTCGGCGAGAAGGGCGACGCGGCGCTGAAGACCTCCCTCACCAACGAGAACAGCATCCCGACCTTCGCCGGCGGCAAGTGCGCCTTCCTCGTCTCGGGCCCGTGGGCGATGGCCGACGTCAAGAAGAGCGGCGTCGCCTACGACATCACCGCCGTGCCCGCCTTCAAGGACGGCAAGCCCGCCACCCCGTTCGTGGGGGTCCAGGCCTTCTTCGTCGCCGCCAAGGGCGCCAGCAAGACCCTGGCCCAGGAGTTCGTCACCAACTACGTGACCAACGCCGACGTCGCCAAGGCCCTCTACGACGCCGACCCGCGTCCCCCGGCCCTGACCGCCGCGCTCGACGCGGTCAAGGCGGCCGACCCCGACGCCGGCAAGTTCATCGAGGCGGGCGCCGGCGGCATCCCCATGCCCGCCATCCCCGAGATGTCGGCCATCTGGGAGCCGTTCGGCATCGCCGAGGCCGCCGTCGTCAAGGGCAGCGACCCGGTCAAGGCCGCCGAGTCGGCGCAGAAGACCATCGACGGCTCGCTGAAGAACTAGCCGATGTCCCTGGACGTGCGTGAGGCCGCGGAGGTCAGGTCCACTCCGCGGCCCCGTCGCGAGCTGACCACCGCGTTCGTGGTGAGCAGGATCGCCGTGCTGGCCGTGGCCGCCGCGATCCTGCTCTACGCCGTGCCGCCGCTGGTCGCGGCCGAGTCGTGGGTCTCGCTGACCCTGCTCGGCCTGGCCAGCGCGGTCATCGGCTACCTGTACCTGACCCGGCGCTTCGTGCCGGCCAAGTATCTCGTCCCCGGCACGGTCTTCCTGATCGCCTTCCAGGTGTTCCCCGTGCTCTACACCGTGAGCACCTCGTTCACCAACTTCGGCGACGGCCATCGCGGCGACAAGGCCGCCGCGATCACCGCCATCGAGACCGGTTCGGTACGGCAGGCGCCCGGCTCGCCCGAGTACGGCCTCAGCGCCGCGCTCAGGGGCGACGCCCTCGTCTTCCTCCTGGTCGACCCCAAGTCCAAGCAGGTGCAGGAGGGCAGCGCCGACGGCCTGGCCCCCGTCCAGGGCGCCAAGCTAGGTGTGACCGGCAAGGTCCTGGAGGCGCCCGGCTACACCGTGCTCAAGGCACCGGAGGCCGCCGCCCGCGCCAAGCAGATCGCCGAGCTGGCCGTGCCCACCTCGGGCGGCCTGATCAAGGCCAACGGCCTGAGCCGCGCGGTCGAGGGCAGGGCGGCGCTGGCCTACGACGCCGCCTGCGACTGCGTGAAGGGCGAGGGCGACCTCTGGAAGGCCGACGAGTCGCAGGGCTACTTCGTCAACGCCAAGGGCGAGCACCTGGCGCAGGGCTGGCAGGTCAACGTCGGGCTGGCCAACTTCGCCCGCGTCGTCACCGACCCGTCGCTGTCGGCCCACTTCCTCGGCATGTTCACCTGGAACGTGGCCTTCGCGCTGCTGTCGGTGCTGGGCACGTTCGCGCTCGGCATGTCCGTGGCCCTGGCGCTGCACCACCCGAAGATGCGCGGCACGAAGATCTATCGGATCGCGCTGATCCTGCCCTACGCGATGCCCGCGTTCGCGATGCTGCTGGTCTGGCGCGACATGTTCAACCGCGACTTCGGCCTGATCAACAACCTGTTCGGGCTGGACGTCGACTGGATGGGCGGGATGGTCTCGGCCAAGGTCGCGGTGATCCTGGTCAACCTGTGGCTGGGCTTCCCGTACATGTTCCTGGTCACCACCGGCGCGCTGCAGGCGATCCCGCGCGAGCTGACCGAGGCGGCCTCCATCGACGGGGCGCCGCCGTCCTACGCCTTCCGCAAGGTGACGCTGCCGCTGCTGCTGGTGGCGCTCAGCCCGCTGCTGATCTCCTCGTTCGCCTTCAACTTCAACAACTACAACGCGATCGCGCTGACCACCGACGGCGGGCCCTTCCCCGCCGAGAGCCCCACGGTGGGCGGCACCGACCTGCTGATCAGCTACACGGTCAGGCTCGCGTTCGGCACCGGTTCGGCGCAGTTCGGCCTGGCGGCGACCATGTCGGTGTTCATCTTCGCGATCGTGGCCACCATCTCGGCGATCACGTTCAGGCGGACCCGCAAGCAGGAGGACGTGTACGCATGAAGCTCGCTCTCAGGCACGCCTACGTGCTGCTGGTGTGCGCGTTCGCGCTGTTCCCCATCCTGTTCGTGGTCTCGGCGGCGATCAACCCGCTGGGCACGCTCGCCTCCTCCGACCTGCTGCCCAACGGTGCGAGCCTCGACAACTTCGTCAAGCTGTTCGGCTCGGACATCTATCCGTTCGGCCGCTGGTTCCTCAACTCGGTGTTCATCGCCCTGGCGGCCTCCTCGGCGAGCCTGCTGCTGTCGATGTTCGCCGCCTACGCCTTCAGCCGCATGCGCTTTTCCGGTCGCAGGATCGGCCTGCTGGCACTGCTGCTGATCCAGATGTTCCCGCAGTTCCTGGCCATCGTGACGATCTTCATGATCTTCACCAGGGTCACCGAGCTGTATCCGGCGTTCGGCTTCAACACCACCTGGGGCATCCTGCTGCTCTACCTGGGCGGCGCGCTGGGCGTGAACACGTGGCTGATGAAGGGCTTCCTCGACACCATCCCGAAGGAGCTCGACGAGTCGGCCACCGTCGACGGGGCCACGCACGCGCAGATCTTCTGGAAGATCATCCTGCCGCTGGTCACGCCCATCCTCGCCGTCACCGCGCTGCTGGCCTTCATCGGCACGATGAGCGAGTTCCTCATGGCCAACATCTTCCTGCGCGACCCCGAGAGCAAGACGCTGGCCGTGGGCATGTACGGGATGATCGGCGGCGACGGGCGCAACGCCAACTTCGGCATGTTCGCCGCGGCCACGCTGCTGACGGCCGTGCCGACCGTCGGCGTGTTCCTCTGGCTGCAGAAGTTCATCGTTTCCGGGCTGACCGCGGGCGCGGTCAAGGGGTAAGGACGTTCCGTGCATCTGCTCGACCAGCCGCACCACGACGGCTCGTCCCTCTACGTCTCCACCCTCACCCCCAACATGGGGGAGGAGGTGACGGTGTGGCTGCGCGTGCCGGCGGGCTTCGCGCTCGAAGCGGCGCACGTGCGCGCCGTCCACGACGGCGAGCCCCGCTACGCCGCGGCCGAGCCCGATCCGTCCAGGAAGGGCCTCGGCGGGTACGGCGCTGCCGACACCTGGTGGAAGGCGACGATCACGGCGGCCAACCCCGTCGTGCCGTACCGCTTCCTGCTCCTGACGCCGGACGGCCAGCGGTGGCTGACCGCGCGCGGCCTGGTCGCCCACGACGTGAGCGACGCGACCGACTTCAGGCTCGTCGCCCACGAGGCGCCGCCCGCCTGGATGGCCGACGCGATCGTCTACCAGATCTTCCCCGACCGGTTCGCCCGCTCGGGCCGCGAGCACGGCGAGCCGCCCGCCTGGGCGCTGCCCGCCGAGTGGGACACCGACGAGGTCATCGGGGAGGGCCCGGGCACGCCCGAGCAGTTCTACGGCGGCGACCTCGACGGCATCGTCGAGCACCTGGACCACATCCAGGCGCTCGGCGCCGACACCGTCTACCTCACGCCGATCTTCCCCGGGCGCTCCAACCACCGCTACGACGCGGCCGGCTTCGACGCCGTCGACCCGCTGCTCGGCGGCGACGAGGCACTGGAACGGCTCTCGGCGGCGCTGCACGAGCGCGGGATGCGGCTGCTCGGCGACATCACCACCAACCACACCGGCGACTCGCACGAGTGGTTCACCGCCGCCGTCTCCGACGTCAACGCGCCCGAGCGGGAGATGTACTACTTCGACGCCGACAGCGGCGACTACGAGGCGTGGTGGGGCGTCAAGACGCTGCCCAAGCTCAACTGGGCCAGCCCTCTCGTCCGCGAGCGGATGGCCGCCGCCATGACCAGGTGGCTGGGCGCCCTCGACGGCTGGCGCGTCGACGTGGCGAACATGACCGGCAGGCGCGGCGCCGACGACCACAACCACGAGGTGGCCAGGCTCCTCAGGCCGCGCGGCGCCGCCTTCATCGCCGAGCACAACCACGACGCCTCCGCCGACCTCGACGCCGACGGCTGGCACGGCACCATGAACTACGGCGGCTTCACCCGTCCGGTGTGGGCGTGGCTGCGCGGCGAGTCGCTCGATCTGACCCACTTCCTCGGCGTGCCGGGCGGCGTGCCCGCCCGCGACGGCGTCGCCACCGTCGCCACCTTCAGGGAGTTCGCCGCGCACATGTCGTGGCGCTCGCTCGTCCACTCCTGGCAGCTGCTCGACTCCCACGACTCCTCCCGCATCCGCACCGTCACCGGCTCGCCCGCACGCCACCTGGTCGCGCTCGGCCTGCAGGCCATGCTGCCGGGCACGCCGATGGTGTTCGCGGGCAGCGAGTTCGGGCTCAGGGGCGACAACGGCGAGTACTCCCGCACCCCAATGCCGTGGCAGCGGCCCGCCGACCGCGACGAGCAGACCCACGCCGCCTACCGCGCGCTGCTGGGACTGCGCAGGGCCGAGCCCGCGCTGCGCAGGGGAGGGCTGCGCTGGGCGCACGCCTCTGCCGACTGCCTGGTGTTCCTGCGGGAGACCGAGCGGGAGTCGCTGCTGGTGTGCGCGCGCAGGGCGCCGGGCGAGCCGCTGGCACTGCCGCTGGAGGGCACCGCACGCGGCCTGTACGGCGCCGACGACCTTGACTCCATGGTCCTACCCGGAGATGGGCCGTCATTCAAGGTCTGGCGTCTCGCCGTACGGCCATGATCCCGCTACGGTATTGCACCTGACGATCCCTTTTTCAACTAGATAGGTGTGGTGCGCCGATGAAGTCGCTGGTCGTGGCCCTGCTGCTGTTGCCCGCCGGACCTCTGGAGAGCGGCACCGCCGGGACGACGTACTACGTCGACTCCAGGGCGGGCGACGACGCGGCCGCCGGCACCAGCGCGGCCACGGCGTGGAAGAGCCTGGCCACGCTCAACGCCGCCACCCTCAAGCCGGGCGACACGGTCAACCTCAAGCGGGGCGGCAGCTGGAGCGAGACGCTTACCCTGGCCGCCAAGGGCAGCGCGGCCAGGCCGATCGTGCTCCAGCCGTACGGCAAGGGCGCCGCACCCAAGCTCGGCGGCCAGGAGCAGCCCTGCGTTGTGATCAGCGGCAACTACTGGCGGGTCACGGGCATCAGGGCCAGCAACTGCCAGTGGTCCGGGTTCGAGATCAACGGTGACGGCAACGAGCTCGTCGGCGTGGCGGCCGACCGCAACATCGCCGGCGTCCACATCGGCCCCGGCGGCAGCCGCAACACCGTCAAGGACAGCACGCTCGCCGGCAACAACCGGATGAGCGTCGACGACGACGGCGGCGACAACGACTCCGGCGCCTTCGGCGTCCTGGTCAACGGCGACGACAACCTCATCACCGGCAACACGATCACCGGCAGCTACGCCACCAGCAAGGACTACGGCTTCGACGGCGCGGCCGTCGAGATCTTCAACGGCGACCGCAACCGGATCACGCACAACCTGTCCCGCGACAACGTCACCTTCACCGAGCTCGGCGCGCAGAAGGGCAAGACGGCCACGGGCAACGTGTTCGCCTTCAACGTGGTGACCTCCAGCCGCAAGCTCGGCTCGTTCCTGGTCACGCGCGGCGCGCGACACATCGTCGGCCCGGTGAAGGGCACCATCGCCGTGCACAACTCGGTGTACCTGCCCGCGTCCAAGACCCTCGGCTGGTCGTGCCACGACGGGTGCTCGCCCAGCATCCTCAAGCTGCGCAACAACGTGATCGCGGTCGGCGGCGAGATGGGCTTCGAGGACGGCAAGGGCGCCGACGAGGCGGGCAGCGTCTACCTGGGCAGGAAGAAGCGCTTCACCCTCGGCCCGCGCTCGGTCGTCGCCGACCCGCGCTTCGTCTCCAGGACCGACCTGCGCCTGCGTCCGGGCTCGCCCGCCCTGGGCCGCGCCGCCGTGCTGAGCCCCGCCTGGTACGGCGGCGCCGCCATCACCAAGGACTTCGCGGGCAAGGCCCTCGGCGCCGCGCCCGACGCCGGGGCCTACCAGCGCTGAGCCGCCTCAGGAGGGCGGCTGCGAGAGGGCGGCCTTGGCGTTCCTGCTCAGCTCGTCGACCAGCACCTCGGTCAGGCCCGCTGCGACGCCGTCCAGCGTCGCCGCGACCACCTCGGCGGTGGTGAGCTTGGGCGCCGTGACGCGGGCCGCCATGTCGGTGTCGATGTAGGCGGCGTGGACGCCCGTCACGAGCGTGCCCTGCTCCCGCAGCTCCATCCGCAGCGCGTTCGTCAGCGACCACGCGGCGGCCTTCGAGGCCGCGTACGTGGCCACCTGGGGGAAGGTCATGAACGACAGCACCGACAGGATGTTGACCAGCGCGCCGCCGCCGTTGCGGGCCAGCACGGGGGCGAAGGCGCGGCTCACCGCCCTCACCCCCAGGTAGTTCGTCGCCATCTCCACCGCGGGCAGGCCGAGCGCGCCCGCGTTGTTGATCAGCAGGTCGACGTCGCCGCACCGCTCGGCGGCCGCGGCGGCCTGGGCGGGGTCGGTGACGTCCAGCTGTACGACGACCAGGCGCGGGTCGGTCACCGTCGAGGGGTCGCGGACGGCCGCGTAGACGGTCTTCGCCCCGCGATCGAGGAGGGCGTGGGCGAAGGCCGCGCCGAGCCCGCGGTTGGCGCCCGTGACGAGGGCGACGCTGTCGTCGATCTTCATTGGATCCGCTCCAGGATGGTGGCGTTGGCGAGGCCGCCCGCCTCGCACATGGTCTGCAGCGCGTAGCGGGAGCCCCGCTGCCGCATGGCGTGGACCAGGGTGGTCATGATGCGCGCGCGCAGGGTGTGGGCCAGCAGCTCGACCGGGTGGACGTGCGCCAGCGCGCCGCCGGGTTTGCCCCTGCCGATCGGCGACCGTACGGCCTGCACGATCACGGCATCACGCATCGCGCCTCCTAGTAGGTTGGAAAACTGGATGCACCATATCATTTGGTTTTCCAACGCACTGGAGGGCCGACCGCCACGGGACTGTCGACAAAACGGGTGATGGGGCATCATTCTGGACATAGCCCGGAAACGCGCGCGAAATCTCCCTGCGGCACTGTGTTGAGCCTCCGAAAGGGGGAGATGCGATGTTGCTGAGACTCAGGGTTTCATTGCCGGACCGCCCGGGCGGTCTGGGTCAGGTGGCAAGGGCACTCGGGGTGCTCGGAGCCGACATCCTGCAGGTGACCGTGCTCGAACGCGAGACGGGCAGAGCGGTGGACGAGTTCATCGTCTCGTGGCCCGGCGCCGCGACCCCCGCCTCGGTGCGTGACAGGCTGTCGGCCGTTCCAGGGACGCGGGTCGAAGGCGTCTGGCCGACCAGGGAGGTCCCGGGCTCAGCGCCCGACCACGACCTCCTCCTGCACGTCGCCACCGACCCCGCACGGGGTCTTGCCACCATGGTCGACGCGCTGCCGTCGCTGTGCGGAGGGGAATGGGCGCTCGCCCTGGCCGACGGCGTCGTACGCCACTCCAGCCCCGCCGCGCCCCTCGCCTTCGACCTGGAGGAGCTCCCGCCCAGAGCGACCTCCCTCGTGAAAGGCGAACACCGCCTGATGGTCCTCCCCGTCACCAGCGGGGCCACGCACGTCGTCGTCGCCCGCTGCGACGGACCGCCCTTCCACCGGGCCGAGCTCGACCGCACGGCCCGCATCGTCGAGATCGTCTCCCGCATGACCGCCCGCTTCGAGCCGGTCGCCGACTGACAGCCGCCAGCCGCCCGCGCGGGTCTCAGGGCAGCGGCCGCCACCCGCGCGGGCCCCACAGGACCACCCCGGCAGGTCAGCGGCGGGGTGGGTCGATGCGCGCGCCGTCCAGCTTGAACAGCATGAGCCTGCTGATGTCCACACCGATCTTGGCCGGGTCGCCGGTCCGCCACGCGGGCCGCACGCCGAGCCGTACGATCAGGTCGGCCCTGCGGTGGTGGCCGTCGCGCAGGTGCTGGCCGACCTGCTCCTGCGCCGCGTGCTCCTCAACGGGCGGTGCGAACAGCCGCCGCACCATTCCCCGCAGCCCGCCGTTGCCGTGGTCGTGACCGTTGGCGTTGCGCCGGGGGTCGGGCGGCTCGGGCACCGCGACCCCGGGCACCCCGCACTCGACGTAGGCCAGCCACTCGTGCCCGTGGTACTCCAGCGCCCTGACCCTGCCGTAGAAGCTCGGCCCCTCGTACGACTCCTGGACGGGAGCGAGCCCGTCGGGCCGTAGCCCCACGATGATCTGGCCGCCGGTGTGCTGGGAGATCGCGTACGCCCTGGGATCGCTCCACGGGATCACCAACTGGTGTGGGCCGAAGTCGAGGAGCACGTACTGGTTCTGCGGGGTGCGCACGGTCGCCGGCAGCAGGTTGAGCTGCTGGGAGCTGAGGAAGGCGGCCACGAAGGCGGTCGCGGGGTCGTTGTAGATCTGGCCGGGGGTGCCGACGTCCTGCAGCACGCCCCTGTTCATGATGGCGATGCGGTCGGCCAGCGTCAGCGCCTCGACCTGGTCGTGCGTGACGTAGACGGTGGTGACGCCGAGCGAGCGGACCAGCGAGGAGATCTCCATGCGCAGCTCGGTGCGCATGCCGGCGTCGAGGTTGGACAGCGGCTCGTCCATCAGGAAGATCTTCGGCTGGCGGACGATGGCGCGGCCCATGGCCACCCGCTGGCGCTGGCCGCCGGACAGCGTGCCGGGCCTGCGGTCCAGGGTCTCCTCGATGTGCAGGGCCTTGGACAGCTCCGTCACGCGTTCCCTGACCATCGCGGGATCGGACTTGGCGATCTCCAGCGGGAAGGCCATGTTGCCGCGCACGGTGCGGTGGGGATAGAGCGCGCCGTTCTGGAAGACCATCGCGACGTCACGGTCGCGCGGGGGCAGGTGGTTGGCGAGCTGGCCGTCCAGCCAGAGGTCACCGTCGGTGACCTCCTCCAGGCCTGCGATCATCCTCAGCAATGTCGACTTGCCGCAACCCGACGGCCCGAGCAGGACGAGGAACTCCCCGTCGGCGGCGCGCAGGCTCATCCGGTCGACCGCCAGGTACCCCCCGGGGTAGACCTTGGTTACCTTGTCCAGGACGACCGTGCTCATGGTCTGCTCCACGCTTGTCGATACCCATCAGGCTCCCGGGGCTGAGGGAGTCATCGCTGCTTGGCGGGCATGAGACGTCACCTGTGACGGGGCTGAATGTTGAGGTAGTACATCGCGTGTTCACCCCCGGTGTCCATACTTGACATGGAAAATCGGCAACCGTCGGGTTTCCGGTTCGAGGACCCCGCGTTCCACCGCCTTCTGTCCCTTCCTGACCGGGTTTTGGTATGCCCGCAACCATCCCCAGCCTCGACTTATTGCGAAAAATCCCACTTTGGAAAGGCTTGCGTAAACTTGCGGCAAGCCCTTTCAATAGGGAGTGGTCCCGTCGCGTGGCGGGACCTGTCCGTTGTATCCGGGGGATGTCACATGACCCACTCTTCGACGCCGACCCGCTGGTGGCGGGACGCGGTGATCTACCAGGTGTACGTGCGCAGCTTCGCCGACGGCGACGGCGACGGCGTCGGCGACCTGCGGGGCGTGCGCGACCACCTGGGATACCTCGCCGACCTCGGCGTCGACGCCATCTGGCTGACGCCCTTCTACACCTCGCCGATGGCCGACTTCGGCTACGACGTGGCCGACTACCGCGACGTCGACCCGCTGTTCGGCACGCTGGCCGACGCCAAGGCGCTCATCGACGAGGCGCACGGCCTGGGCATCAGGGTGATCGTGGACGTGGTGCCCAACCACACCTCCTCCGCCCACGCGTGGTTCCAGGAGGCGCTGCGCGGCCACAACCGCGACCGCTACATCTTCCGCGACGAGCCGAACGACTGGGAGTCGATCTTCGGGGGGTCCGCCTGGACCCAGGTCGAGGACGGCCAGTGGTACCTGCACCTGTTCGACTCCTCGCAGCCCGACCTCAACTGGGACAACCCCGAGGTGCGCGCGGAGTTCGAGTCGATCCTGCGCTTCTGGCTCGACCTGGGCGTCGACGGGTTCCGCGTCGACGTCGCCCACGGCATGGTCAAGCCCGAGGGGCTGCCCGACATCGGCCACGCCGACCAGGTGCGCCTCATCGGCAACGACGTCGTGCCGTACTTCGACAACGACGCCGTCCACGACATCCACCGCTCCTGGCGCAGGATCCTCGACTCCTACCCCGGTGAGCGCATCGGCGTCGCCGAGGCGTGGGCGCCGACACCGGCCAGGCTGGCCCGCTACGTCCGCGACGACGAGCTCCACCAGGCCTTCAACTTCCACTACCTCAACGCGCCCTGGGACGCCGCCGCGCTGCGCGAGGTGATCACCGAGTCGCTGGAGACCGCGAACTCCGTCGGCGCCCCCTCCACCTGGGTGCTGTCGAACCACGACGTCAAGCGGCACGTCACCCGCTACGGCAGCCTGCGAAGGGCCCGCGCCGCCGCGCTGCTCATGCTCGCGCTGCCCGGCTCGGCCTACGTCTACAACGGCGAGGAGCTCGGCCTGCCCGAGGTGCTCGACCTGCCCGCCGAGGTCTGCCTCGACCCCCAGCGGCTGCGCGACCCCGACAGCGGCCGCGACGGCTGCAGGGTGCCGCTGCCGTGGACCTCCTCCGACGGGTACGGCTGGCGCCGGCCGTGGCTGCCGGTCCCCGGCGACTGGGCCGGCCTGTCGGTCGAGGCCCAGACCGGCGACCCCGGCTCGATGCTCTCCCTCTACCGCGACGCGATGCGGCTGCGCCGTACCGTGTCGGGAGACCTGCGCTGGCACGACTCGCCCGCCGGCACGCTGGTCTTCAGCCGCGACGACGGCTTCGTGTGCACGGTCAACCTCACCGCCGAGAAGATCGCCTGCCCCGTCGAGGGGACGCCCGTGCTGTCCAGCGGCCCCGTCGAGGAGGGCTGGCTCGCTCCCGATTCCGCCACGTGGTGGCGGGCCAAGGTTGCGTAAAGTGTCCACCATGAACGGTCACGCCCGTCTCGCCGACATCGCCGCCCAGGCAGGGGTGAGCGAGGCCACCGTCAGCCGGGTGCTCAACGGCAAGCCGGGGGTCTCCTCCGCGACCCGCCAGGCCGTCATGACCGCGCTCGACCTGATGGGGTACGAGCGTCCGCAGCGGCTGCGCCAGCGCAGCAACGGGCTCATCGGGCTGGTCACCCCCGAGCTGGACAACCCGATCTTCCCGGCCTTCGCGCAGGCCATCGAGAAGGCGCTGACCCACCACGGCTACACGCCGGTGCTGTGCACCCAGCTGCCCGGCGGCGCGCCCGAGGACGAGTTCACCGAGCTGCTGGTCGACAGGGGCGTCAGCGGCATCGTCTTCGTCTCGGGCCTGCACGCCGACACCACCGCGCGGATGGACCGCTACACCAGGCTGACCGACCGCGGGCTGCCGATCGTGCTGGTCGACGGCTACAACGCCGACGTCGCCGCGCCGTTCATCTCGCCCGACGACCGGCTCGCCTCGCGGCTGGCCGTACAACACCTGGTCGACCTCGGGCACGAGCGCATCGGCCTGGCCGTCGGGCCGCGCAGGTTCGTGCCGGTGATCAGGAAGATCGAGGGCTACCAGCAGGCGATGGCGCAGCTGCTGGGCGTCCACGACGTCGACGACCTGATCACCCACTCGCTGTTCTCCGTCGAGGGCGGGCAGGCCGCCGCCGCGCAGCTGCTGGCCCGCGGCTGCACCGGCATCGTGTGCGCCAGCGACCTCATGGCGCTGGGCGCGATCAGGGCGTGCAGGGAGCGGGGCAAGTCGGTGCCGGGGGAGGTGTCCGTGGTCGGGTTCGACGACTCGCCGCTGATCGCCTTCACCGACCCGCCGCTGACCACCGTCCGCAAGCCGATCGGGGCCATGGCGTCGGCGGCCGTGCAGACGCTGCTGGAGGAGGTCAACGGGACGCCAGGGCGGCATCTCGAGCTGATCTTCCAGCCCGAGCTGGTGGTCCGCGGCTCGACGGGCTCGGGTCCGCTGGTCAATCGCTGAGGCGTTCGTTCGTGGAAGGGCGAGGAATGTACGACGTGCTGGTCATCGGCGGTGCCGGGGTCGACTCCACCGCCTACGTGCCCGAGCTGCCGCTGCCGTACGCCGACACCTACCAGGTGCCCCCGGTCGTCGACCGCATCGGCAACACCGGCTCCGGCGTTGCGCTGGGCTGCACCGCGCTCGGGCTGCGCACCAGGTTCGCCGACCTGATCGGCGAGGACCCCCAGGGCAGGCTCATCAGGGAGCACCTGGCCGCCAAGGGCGTCGACTTCGCGTGGGCGGAGTCGGCCGCGGGCACCAGGCGCAGCCTCCTGCTCGTCGGTCCCGACGGCCGCCGCACCTCGCTCTACGACGCGCGCGGCGTGGCGGGCGAGCGGCTGCCGCGCGAGCTCTACCTGCACCCCGCCCGCCACGTGCACGTCTCGATCACCGACTTCGCCCGGCACGTCTACGCCGACCTCGACGGTGTCCCGATCTCCACGGACCTGCACGACTGGGACGGCGCCGCCGACTACCACAAGGACTTCGCCTACGGCTCCGACCTGGTCTTCCTGTCGGCCACCAAGCTGGAGGACCCGCGCGCCGTCATGCGCCACATCAGGCGCCACGGACGCGCCCACACCGTCGTCTGCACCGACGGCGCGCGCGGCTGCCTCGTGCTGACCGGGGACGACGACGTGCGGGCCGTGCCCGCCGCGCCGCTGCCCGCGCCGGTCGCCGACTCCAACGGCGCGGGCGACGCCTTCGTCTCCGGCTTCCTGTACGGCATGCTGCGCGGCGAGCCCGCGGACGCGTGCGCGCGCCTCGGCGCCATCGCGGGCGCCCACGCCTGCGTCTCGGAGGGCACGCACGAGAACCCGATCACCGAGGCCACGCTCCTCGCGCGGGCGGCTGAGGACGCCTAGCCCAAGGTCACCCTGATGCCGCGGCTCAGCCCCGAGTCGTGCAGCTCCACCTCGGCCGCGTCGGCCGCCTTGGGCAGCTCGAACACCAGCCCGCCGGTGAACGACTCGCCGGGGCCGATCCTGATCGGCTGGATCTGCTTGCCGTCCTCGTCCAGCAACTGGGCCGCGGCGTGCGGGACGTCGTCGCCGTCGAGCAGCTTCTGCTGGCCGGGGTAGAGGACCCTGCCCTCCTGGCCGATGTTGCTGACCTTCAGCGTGACCCTGCACTGGCGCACGGTCGCGGCCTTCGCCGCCTTCGCGCACTTGTGCCCGACCACGGTGAAGCGCAGCTTGCCGTCCTGCACCGGACCCTCCGCCCCGATGGCGGGCGGCTTGAAGATCCACGTGATGGCGATGATCAGCAGCAGCGCGATGGCCACCACGATGGCCGCCGCGACCACGCAGCCGGTGAGCACCCCGCCCCTGCGCGCGGGCGGCCGGGGCAGCGGGCCCTGACCCGTCGTGTGGTACGGCGGGCGCGGCCCCTGCCCGGTGCCGTGGTAGGCGGCCAGCGAGCCGGGGCCCGTGGTCTCCGCGGGGTTGGCGCCATGGGGGACCGGCCCACGCCGGGTGGGCGGAATCGTCGTCTCGGCCGGCGGCACCTGCGGCACCTGCGGACCCGGCGGAGGCGCGGTCGGCCGGGGCCGACGGTCGGCAGGCCCGGGCTGGCGGTCCGGCGGTGGGGGCGCGACGGGGTGCGGTCCCGGCTGGCGGTCCTGGGGCCGGGGCTGGTGGTCGGGGGCGGGGTGCGGCCCGCGAGGGGGCGGGGCCTGCTGGGCGCGCGGACGCGGCCCGTGCGGCGCGCCGGAGGGGCGGGGGTCGGGCGGCGGCGTCCAGCCGGGAGGGGGCGGCGGCTGCCGTACCCCGAAGTCGGCGGGGTTCCACGAGTTCGTCAGGTGACGGGTGGCGGCCAGCTGCGCCCCCGCCACGTCGGGCGCGCCCACCAGCTCCAGCAGCAGCTCCCTGGCCTGCGGACGGCGCGCGGGGTCGGGATGGATCGCGGCGGCCACCAGCCGGTCCAGCGGTGCGGGCAGCCCCCGCAGGTCGGGGGGCGCGGTGCGGGCGCGCGCCGCCATCACATAGGCGTCGCCCGAGCCGAAGGGATGCCCGCCGAGCCCCGCGTAGGCGATCAGCGAGCCCCACGCGAACACGTCGGCCGCCGGGCTGGTGCGCCCCTCGAAGACCTGCTCGGGGGCGATCCATCCGGGCGTGCCCATGACCAGGCCGACGTTGGTGTGCCGCGAGCCCACCTGGGTGGAACGCGCCAGACCGAAGTCGATCACGCGCGGCCCGGCGAGCGTCAGCATCACGTTGGCGGGCTTGAGGTCGCGGTGGACCAGCCCGGCCGCGTGGATCGCCGTGAGCGCCGCCGCCACCCCGACCGCCGCCGAATGCAGCACCGAGGGCGACAGCGCGCCGTGCTCGATGAGATGGTCCTCCAGCGAGACGCCGTCGATGTACTCGGTGACCAGGTAGAGCAGGCCGTCGTCGTCGCCGTGGTCCAGCACGCGGGCGGTGCAGAAGGAGGCCACCCGCCTGGCGTTGGACACCTCCTCGTGGAAGCGCGCCCGGTAGACGGGGTCGGCGGCGAAGTCGCGCCTGATCGACTTCACCGCGACCTTGGCCCCGTCGGGCGCCAGTGCGAGGAAGACCGTGCCCATCCCGCCTGAGCCCAGACGGGACTCCAGCCGGTAGGGCCCGATCGAGACCGGGTCGTCAGGAGCCAGCGGCGATCCCACCGTCGCTGCCCCCTCGCCTTCGTGCTCCCGCCGTCCCAACCGACCGTCCTTCGCCCGGCATGACCGTATTCACCCGGAACTCTAACCGAGAACGGCCTGCGAAGGGCTCGACTGCGCTCCAGCAGCCGATTCGGCGGGGCGTTCGCCCGCCAGGCCCCAGCCCTCCACCTGGAAGTGGGCGGTCTGCGACCCGGGCCTGACCACCTCGCCGCAGGAGGCGCATGTCACCACGGGGTCGAGGGCCGCGCCGCACGCGTGCTCGAACACGACGGGCGGCGCCTCGGCCAGGTGCCTGTCGCCCCACTGCCGCAGCAGGTGGAGCACGCCCTGCAGGTCGAGCCCGGCCTCCGTGGGCACGTACTCGTACCTGCGCGGCCGGTCGCTGTAGGCGACCTTCTCCAGCACCCCCGCCTCGACCAGCCTGCGCAGCCGGGCCGCCAGGATGTCGCGGGGCGCGCCGATGTTGCGCACCATCGCCTCGAAGCGCCGCACCCCGAAGAACACCTCGCGCAGCACCAGCAGCGAGTACTTCTCGCCCACCACGGCGAGGGTGTCCGCGATCGAGCAGGGGCGAGCCT
Source organism: Nonomuraea sp. NPDC059194 (assembly GCF_042754765.1). NCBI lineage: Bacteria > Bacillati > Actinomycetota > Actinomycetes > Streptosporangiales > Streptosporangiaceae > Nonomuraea > Nonomuraea sp. NPDC059194. The sequence goes on from NZ_JBHZBH010000008.1 coordinate 205,445, forward strand.
TCGTCATGACCTCAGACTACTGCGTTGGACATCCGGACCGACCCTCCTCGCCCGCGGGTGAGCGGCTTCCCCCCTGCGGGGGAGCGGGATGGCCCCGCGGAGGGAGGTCGTCCGGCCCCGCGTCCACGACCCTGGACGGCATGAACGCGCTGATGATCTGGGCCTGCGTGTACGCGGTCACGCAGGTGGGGTGGATCCTGACGGGAACCCCGGTGGTGTGGGCGATGCAGGAGACCTACCCGCCAGTGGTCCACCTGCTGCTGGCCGCGCTCGCCGTACTGGCCGCCCTGGCGGGCCGGGCGAGGCAGGGTGGCAGGGTCGTGATGGCGACGTTCGCGGTGGCCCTGGCCGCCTTCGCCACCGGAACGGCGGGCGCACCGATGATCTTCGTCACGCTGATGTCGCTGGAGGGGGTGGCGAGCGTCCCTGAGCTGGCGCAGGTGGTGCTGAACGCCGTGGGCGCGGTCCTGCTGCTGAGAGCCGCCGTGCCGTACGGCAGGCGGCTGCGCGGCCGCTGTCCGGCGTGCGGCGGCCGGCACGAGGGCGAGGGGCCGCTGACCCACCCCGTGCCGACGCGCGCCTCCGCACGGACACGGGTGGCGGTCTACGCACTGATGTGCGGCCTGCTGCCATGGGCGGGGGTCAAGACGATCTGGCTGCTGGGCGGCGACGCGCTCGGGGTGTCCAGCGCGGCGTGGCAGCGCGTGATGGCCGCCGAGAAGGAGGGCGTGTCGGCGGCGCTGGCCTCGGCGGGAATCGACGTGACCGTGCTGGCCGCGCTGCTCGGCGTCTTCCTGCTGACCGGGCTGATGTACCGGTGGGGGCAGGTCTTCCCCCGCTGGACGCCGGTGCTGGCCGGACGGCGGGTGCCGCGCCTGCTGCCGTTGATCCCCGCCTGGCTGACGGCCGGCACCCTGTCGGTGTACGGCGTGCTGCTCATCTGCTACACCGCGCTCACCGCGATCGGCGTCCTGCCGGGGGTGGCCGCCGTGCCGCCCTTCAGCGTCGAGAGCCTGACCTGGATGATGCTGTTCGGCGGTCTCGCCTTCGCGGGCCTCGGGATCGGGCTCATCGTGGCCGCTGTCTCCTACGCCCGCCGCTCCCTGCCGTTCTGCGCCCCGCATCATGTTCTCCAAGGACCGGCGCCCGCTCCGACTACCGGGTGACCGGCCTGTCTGTCAGCCCTTCTGCATGAGCGTGAAAGCGCCCTTGGTCAGGGCGATCAGCTCGCTGGCGACGTTGCCCTCGTCGAGCGGGGCCTTGGTGTCGGAGGCCATGGCCGTGACGAAGAACGTGCGCCCGTCCTTCGTCCTGGCCGAGAAGCCGAGGTCAAGGACCCCTTGCTCGGAGCCGCCCTTGAACCACACCGACCGCCACGTCTTCCGGTCGAGGCCGAGCCCCGCGTCGGTCTGGGTCATGACCTCCTCCACGCGCCGGTCCTTGAGCCCGCGCAGTTCGGCGTGCGCCGCGCAGACGTCGGCGGGGGAGCCGAACCACTCGATGGTGTCGAGCTCGCGCGGCGCGGACCAGGCCTTGATCGAGCCGAGCGGCACCTTGGCGATCACCTTGTCCAGGTAGGCCCGCTGCTTCTTCTTGCCGAGCGACAGGTACTTCTTGGCATGCGTGGGGTAGTCGGCGCCCTTCAGCGCGAACAGCTCCCGCGTGGTGAGCAAGGGGACGTTGCGCGACTGCGTGGCCTCGACCGCCTTCCTGCCCACCTTGTGGAGCAGCAGGTCGGCCGCGGTGTTGTCGCTGATGGCGATCATCAGCTTGGCGGCCTCCATGACCGACACCTTGCTGTTGTCCGGCCGGTCCTGCAACTGACCGGCGGGCAGGCTCTTCAGCTCCGGCCGGATCGTGAGCTTGGTGTTCCAGTCGGGGATCTTCTCGGCGGCGGCCCGCAGGACATACAGCTTGTACATCGAGCCGAGCGGCCTGGCCGTACGGGGGGCGAGGGAGCGGACGGGGCGGCAGTCACCGCGGGGGGTGATCTCGGCGGCCATGAACCCGATCCTTGGAGCCGCCTTCCTGATCCGCTCGTCGAGCTCCTTCCAGCTCGCGGGCGTCGGCTTGGGGGTGACGGGGGTGGTCAGCCGCAGCCCGCCGATCTTGCCGTCGCGGTCGACGACGAGCTCCATCCAGAAGGTCCTGCCGCCCGTCGTCACCTCGGACATGATCACGGTGGGCTCGGCGTGGAGGATCTTGACGAGGGTGAGGTCCTTCATGGCGACCAGTTGCGCGTTGAGCTGGGCGGGCGGCACAGCGGCGAGCATCGCGGCCGTGAAGTGCTCGGTGAGCTGCTCCTCGGGCAGCGGCGCGTCCGGCACCGCGGCCATGAACCAGCGCAGCTGCCTGCCCGCGGGCGTGTCGGGGATCGGGACGTCGCGCACGGCCGCCGTCCCGGCCGCTGGGGCCGCGGCGGAAGCCGCCGCGCCCGGCGAGGTGACGGTGACGCCGTACGCCGTCAGCAGGAGGGAGGACGTGGTCACAGCGATGGCAACAGGTCTCATGCCTCCAGCCAAGCGAGCCGGGCCACGGAAGCCCACCAGGCCAGCCTCATCATCAAATATGCGGATAACCTCATAGACGCTCTCCGGCTGGTTCACGACGATGGGTGCTTATGGGTTCGAGGCTGATTGCCGGGTTCCTCGCGGCGATCGCCGCCGTGGGCGTGGTCGCGGGAGCACTGCTGGAGTCGGGGCTGCCCGCTCCGTGGACGCAGTGGGTCTTCATCGTCCTGGCCCTGCTCTCTCCCGCGCTGGGCTGGCTGCTGGCCGTCCGGCGCCCCCGGATCCCGTACGGCTGGCTGCTGCTGGCCACGGCGGTGTGCCTGGGCCTCGGCATCCTCGGCGCCGGCCTCTGGGTCAGAACCGGGCACGCCGCCGGGTTCGCGCTCGTGATCAGCGGCTCGATGTACGCCCTCTACTACGGGGCCAACTCGATCTTCGTTCCCTTGCTGTTCCCCGAGGGGCGGCTCCCGTCACGGCGCTGGCGGCCTGTCGCGTGGATCGGTGCCGCCGCGGTCGTCACGCACGCCACCGGCAACGCCCTGCTCGGCCCCCTGCTGCTGGGGGAGCCGACGACACTCACGGTGGTCGGCGGCGCGATGTCCACCTTCGGCCAGTTCGCCGCGTGGATCGTGGCCCTGGTCGTGCTCGTGGGCCTGGTCGTGCGATGGCGGCGCAGCGAGCCTTCCGAACGCGGGCAGTACGCGTGGATGGTGGCCGGCGCCACGGCCAACGTGGCGGGCTTCGTCGCGCTGGCCGTCTTCCTCTTCGGTGGGCACACGAGCTGGGGCGTGGTCGGGCTGACCGGCAGCCTGGGTTCGCTGCCCGCCGCCATCGCCGTCGCCCTCATCCGCCACCAGCTCCTCGACATCAGGATCGGCATCCGGGGCTCCAGGCTGCTCATGGTCTTCGACGTGCGGCCCACGGTCGGCGAGGTGCTCTCCCGCTTCGGCTCCGTCCTGGACGAGAGCCCCGAGCCGGTGGAACTGCTCGGCAGGCTGGCCGCCGCCGTCCGCGGGGCGCTGAACACCACCTGGGCGGCGGTACGGCTGGCCGACGGCGCCCGCGTCGTGGCCGGGCGCGAGGACGGGCCCGCCGCGCTCGTCGTGCCCGTCAGGGGCGGGCTCGGCCAGCTGGAGTGCGGCCCGAGAGAGTACGGCGGGCTCACCGCCGAGGACCGCCGCTTCCTCGAGGCGCTCGCCGTACCGGCGGGGCTGGCCATCCAGAGCGAGGGCCTGGCCGCGCGCCTGGTCAACGCGCAGGAGGCCGAGCGGCGGCGCATCGAGCGCAACATCCACGACGGCGTCCAGCAGCAGCTCGTCGCCCTCATCGCGGGCCTCGAACTGGCCAGGGCCACCGGCGGCGGCCCGCAGCTGCTGGCCGAGCTGCGCGAGCAGGCCCGCCAGACCCTCGCCGACCTGCGCGAGCTGGCCGCCGGCATCCACCCGTCGGCGCTCGGCCAGGGCGGCCTCGTCGAGGCCGTCGAGGAACGCTGCGCGCGGCTGCCCGTGCCCGTCAGGGTGAACGCGGGCGAGGGCATGCGCGCCGCCCGCTTCTCCGACGAGGTGGAGGGCGCGATGTACTTCACCGTCAGCGAGGCGGTGGCCAACGCGCTCAAGCACGCCGCCGCCGCCACGATAGAGATACGGCTGGCCCGCGAGGGCAACAGGCTGCTGGCCACCGTCACCGACGACGGCAGGGGCTTCGACCCCGCGACGACGGCCAGGACGGGCCTGTCCCCGTTGTCCGATCGGCTCAACGCCCTCGGCGGCAGACTCGAGATTCTCAGCGAGGTAGGAAAGGGAACACGGATGACAGCGTGGGTGCCGGTCGATGCCTGAGCCGTTGCGGACGGTCGTCGCCGACGACCACTACCTGGTGCGCGAAGGCACCAGACGGCTGCTGGAGCTGTCAGGCGAGATCGTCGTCGTCAGTGCGGTCGGCAACGCCGACGAGCTGCTCGACGCCGTGCGCAGGCTGACGCCCGACGTGGTGATCACTGACATCAGGATGCCGGGAGGGGGGTGGCGGGCCGGTTTCGAGGGCATCGACGCCGCGCACCGCGTCCACGCCGAGCATCCGGGGGTCGGCGTGGTGGTGCTGTCGCAGTACTCCGACGCATTGTTCGCCTTCGAGCTGTTCAAGCACGGCACCGAGGGGTTCGCCTACCTGCTGAAGGACAGGGTGGGCGACCTTGAGGAGCTGCTCGGCGCGATCAGGGCCGTCGCCTCGGGCGGCTCGGTGATCGACCCCAAGGTGGTGGAGGGCCTGCTGGCCCGTAGGGACATGAGGGGCGAGCAGGAGGAGCTGACTCCGCGCGAACGGGACGTGCTGCGGGAGATGGCCAGGGGACGCTCGAACGGCGGCATCGCGCGGGCCCTGCACCTGTCGATTTCGTCGGTGGAGAAGAACGTCAACGCCATCTTCACCAAGCTGGGGCTGGAGAACAGCGCCGACGTGCACCGCCGCGTCGCCGCCGTTCTCGCCTACCTCGGCCCCTGAACCGCTACTTCTTCAGGCCCGGCTGGGCGAAGGTCTCGGGGATGTCCAGGGAGCTCCACCGCGACACCGGCCACATGATCACGAACGCCCTGCCCAGCACGTTCTCGACCGGGATCGTGCCGCCGCCCTCGTCGCCGATGTGGCCGCGGGAGTCGTAGGACACCGACCTGTGGTCGCCCATGACCCACAGCCTGCCCTCGGGCACCGTGATCTTGAACTGCTTGTCGGACGGCACGTCACCCGGATACAGGTAGCTCTTCTCGTCGAGCGGCACCCCGTTGACCGTGATGCGGCCCTTGGCGTCGCAGCACTCGACCCGGTCGCCCGCCACGCCGATGACGCGCTTGATGTAGTCCTTCTCGCCCGGCACCAGCCCGAACAGCTCGCCGGCCCAGCGCAGCGCGCCGGTCACCGGGTTGCTGGGCTCCTCGGTCACCACCTCGGGATCCCACGAGTCCTCGCCGTTGAAGACGATGACGTCGCCGCGCTCGATGTCACGCGTGTGGTAGACGAGCTTGTTCACCAGCACCCTGTCGTTGATCAGCAGGGTGTTCTCCATCGACTCCGAGGGGATGTAGAACGGCTGCACGATGAAGGTCTTGATGAGCAGGGCGAGGCCGAGAGCCACGACGATGAGGATCGGCAGCTCCTTCCACGAGGAGCCCTTCTTCTTGCTCTTGCCGTCATCGGCGCGTCGCTGCGACTCCTTGGCCGTCACGTCCACCTCGTCCCCCCGGAAGGCGCCTCTCCGCGCCATGGTCACTTGCTCCATCATCGCTGATGGGACAGCTCAGCTTGCTGATCTCGGTCCCAACAGTCAATTCGTATCTTCTCGTGTCCCGTGTCAAGCCGACATACAGGGCGCTGAATCATGAGCCAATGCTCAGCTACCGCAGGCGATGGCAAGGGAAAGGCCCGTGGGCGCGGGTTCGCCCCCACGGGCCTGTTCCATGAGCCCGACGCCGGGTCACGGCGACTCATGGCCGCGGCGGGCGAGGGAGGTTGTCCCGCCGGCGAGTCTGTGATCGTCAGCGCAGCGCCGCCGCCTCGGCGGCGAGCTTCTCCACGCGCGCCCAGTCACCCGAGGCCAGCGCGTCGGCCGGGGTGAGCCAGGTGCCGCCGACGCAGCCGACGTTCGGCAGCGCCAGGTAGTCGCGGGCCGTGTCCGGCCTGATCCCGCCCGTCGGGCAGAACCTGACCCCGGGCAGCGGCCCGGCCAGCGACTTCAGGTACGGCAGGCCGCCCGCGGCCTCGGCGGGGAAGAACTTCAGCTCCTCGAGCCCCCGCTCGGCCAGGGCCATGACCTCCGAAGCGGTCGCCGCACCAGGCAGGAAGGGTACCCCGGCGGCCTGCAAGGCGTCCAACAGCGTCGGGGTCGTCCCCGGCGAGACCAGGAATCGCGCCCCTGACTCCACCGCGGCCGCGACGTCGGCCGCCGTCCTGACCGTGCCCGCGCCGACCACCGCGCCGGGGACCTCGGCCGCGATGCGCGCGATCGCCTCCAGCGCGCCCGCGGTGCGCAGCGTGACCTCGATGGCTGGCAGCCCGCCCGCCACCAGGGCGCGCGCCATCGGCACGGCGGTCTCCACGTCGTCGACGACGACGACGGGGATCACGGGGGCCAGGTCGAGCAGACTCATGGGACGAGCTCCTTCAGCGATTGCTGCGCCAGCCACGCGGCGGCGCCGGTGAGCGCCGGTTGCGGCGCGACGATCAGGGTGGTGGCGATGGCCGACAGGTAGTCGACGAGGTGGGGCGTGGCCTCGAACCGGCGGCGGAAGTCGCTGGCGCGGACCCTGTCCACGATACGCGGCAGCACGCCGCCGCCGAGGAAGACCCCGCCCCGCGCGCCGAGCGTGAGTGCCACGTTGCCGGCGAAGCTGCCGAGCATGCCGCAGAACACCTCGACGGTCTCCGCGCACAGCGAGTCGTCCAGCCGGGCCACGATGTCCGAGGCGGCCAGCGTGGGCGCCTGGACGCCGTTCACCACGGCCAGCGCGCCGTGCAGGCGCGTCAGGCCGGGGCCCGACAGCAGGTGCTCGGCCACCACGTGCGGCATGCCGCCCGCGCGCAGCACCCTGACGATCTCCAGCTCGCGGTCGTCGAGGATCGGCACGGTGACGTGGCCGCCCTCGCCGGGGACCGGCACCCAGCCGCGCTCGGCCGGCACCAGCCCCGCCACGCCGAGGCCCGTGCCGGGCCCGAGAACGGCCTTGACGCCGTCCGCGGGCGCAGGTCCGCCCAGCGAGGCGAGCTCGTCGCCCGCCAGGTGCGGCAGCGAGACCGCTAGCGCCTCGAAGTCGTTCAACAGCGTCGCGTACGGCAGGCCGAGCTCGCGCACCGAGCCCGTCCACGGCAGATTGGTCAGCCGGTAGGTGTCGCCGTCGATCGGGCCCGCGACCGCCAGGCACGCCGCTCCCGGCCGAACTCCGCCCGCATGGTCTGCGAGGTATGCGGCTACGGCTTCGGGAAGCGTGGCGTGGACGGCGCCGGCCAGCACGGCGACCTCGGTCGGCGCGCCGCCGGGCTCGGTGACCAGGCCGAACCTGGCGTTGGTCCCCCCGATGTCGGCCACCAGCCACGGCAGCTCGAACATCCTCATACGGCACCCCCTCCCACGACGGCGTCGAGGCGAGGTCTCCGGCCGAGCGGGGGGCGGGCGGTGGCGCGGGTCTTCCGGGATCCGCGTGCTCTCTGGGTCACTCGGCGACCTCGGAGTGGGCGAACCCGGCGGGGGCCGCGAAACCCAGTCCGGGCCCGTGGGTGGGCGACTCGGCCCCGTTGACGCCGAAGACGCTCGCCCCATGCTCGGCGTGCCCCGCCATCCGGCGGAAGGCGGAGAACAGCTCCCGCCCCGTCCCCACCCATTCGGCGTCGCTCAGCGCGCGCCCCTCGGGCGTGCGGCCCGACAGGTCGGCCAGCACGTCCAGGGTGCCCGCCGCCGAGTCGAGCCTGATCGGGTCGCCGTCGCGGACCAGCGCGATGGGCCCGCCGTCGGCCGCCTCGGGCGACAGGTGGATGGCCGCGGGCACCTTGCCCGACGCGCCCGACATCCGGCCGTCGGTCACGATCGCCACCCGCTGCCCACGGTCGAGCAGCACCGCCATCGGCGGGGTCAGCTTGTGCAGCTCGGGCATGCCGTTCGCGCTCGGCCCCTGGTAGCGGATGACCGCCACGAAGTCCTGCCCGTCCAGCTCGCCCGCCTCGAAGGCGCGCAGCAGCTCCAGCTGGTCGTCGAAGACGCGGGCGGGCGCCTCGATCACCAGGTGCTCGGGCTTGACCGCGGAGACCTTGCTGACGGCGCAGCCCAGGCTGCCGTTCAGCATGTGGATGCCGCCGTCGGCGGAAAACGGCGCCGAGACCGGCCGCAGCACGTCGAGGTCGGCGCTGCCTGAGGTGTGCTCCTCCCAGACCAGCGCGTCCTCCTTCAGGGTCGGCGCGGACCGGTAGTGGTCCAGCCCCCTGCCCGCGATCGTCAGGACGTCGCCGTGCAGCAGGCCGTTGTCGAGCAGGTCGCCGATCAGCGCCTGCATGCCGCCCGCGTCGCGGAAGTGGTTCACGTCGGCCTGGCCGTTGGGGTACATCTTGGTCAGCGAGGGCACCACCTTGGACAGCGCGGCCAGGTCGTCCCAGGTCAGCACGATGCCCGCGGCGGCCGCGATGGCCACCAGGTGCAGGGTGTGGTTGGTGGAGCCGCCGGTGGCCAGCAGCGCGACGCAGGCGTTGACGATCGCCTTCTCGTCGACGACCTCGCCCACGGGCGCGTACTCGCCGCCGTGCGCGGTGATCTCGACCGCCCGCGCGCCGGCCGCCTCGGTGAGGGCGTGCCGTAGCGGGGTGTGCGGGTTGACGAAGGTCGAGCCGGGCAGGTGCAGGCCCATGACCTCGACCATCACCTGGTTGGAGTTGGCGGTGCCGTAGAAGGTGCAGGTGCCGGGGGAGTGGTAGGACTTCGACTCGGCGTCGAGCAGTTCGTCCCTGCCGACCTTGCCCTCGGCGAACAGCTGGCGGGTGCGCGCCTTGACCTTGTTCGGCAGCCCCGACGTCATCGGCCCGGCGGGCACGAACACGGCGGGCAGGTGCCCGAAGTGCAGCGCGCCGATCAGCAGGCCCGGCACGATCTTGTCGCAGACGCCCAGCATGAGCGAGGCGTCGAACATGTCGTGCGACAGCGCGATCGCCGTCGCCATCGCGATCACGTCGCGGCTGTACAGCGACAGCTCCATGCCCGCCCGGCCCTGGGTGATGCCGTCGCACATGGCGGGCACGCCGCCCGCGACCTGCGCGACGCCGCCGGCCCTGCGCACGGCGGCCTTCAGCTCGGCGGGGTAGCTCTCGTACGGCTGGTGCGCGCTCAGCATGTCGTTGTAGCTGGTCACGATCGCCACACCGGGCTTGGCCGTACCCCTCAGCAGGGGCTTGTCCTCGGGTGAGGCGGCGGCGAAGCCGTGCGCCAGGTTCGCGCACCCGAGGTGCGCGCGGGCGGGGCCGCGGGAGCGGGCCAGCTCGCCCTCGCGCCTGATCCGCTCCAGATAGACGGTACGGCTGGCGAGGGAGCGCTCAGCCACCCGGTCGGTCACCTGCTGGATAGTCGGATTCACTGTTTACGCCTCCTCGTCGTGCCAGGCCCGGCCGCTGCGGCCGAGCAGTTCGTGGGCGCCCGCGGGACCGGTCGTCCCCGCGGGGTAGGGCTCGGGCAGTTCGGCCGACGACTCCCACGCGGCGAGGATCGGGTCGATCCACCGCCACGCGGCCTCCACCTCGTCGCGCCGCATGAACAGGGTCGGGTTGCCGCCGAGCACGTCGGACAGCAGCCGCTCGTAGGCCTCGGGCACCCGCGTGGCGAACGTCTTGCCGAAGCTGAGCGACAGCGGCACCGGCTTCAGCAGCGTCTCGCCCGCGCCCGGCTCCTTGGCCATGATGTGCAGCTCGATGCCCTCCTCGGGCTGCAGCCGCAGCACCAGGCGGTTGGGCGTGCCGCCGGGGAAGATGGAGTGCGGCACGTCCTTGAACTGGATGACGATCTCCGAGCGCCGGTACGGCATGCGCTTGCCGGTCCGCAGGTAGAACGGCACGCCCGCCCAGCGCCAGTTCTTGACCTCGGCGCGGATCGCAGTGAACGTCTCGACCCTGCGGGAGGCCTCGGTCGGCGGGGTGGAGGCGGGCTCGTCGAGGTAGGAGGGCATCTCGCCGGCGCCGGTGTACTGCCCGCGCACGGTGAACCTGTCGACCTCGGAGCCGACGATGGGCCGCAGCGACTGCAGCACCTTCACCTTCTCGTCGCGGATGGCCTCGCGGTCGTTGCGCGCGGGCGGCTCCATGGCCACCAGCGTCAGCAGCTGCAGCAGGTGGTTCTGCACCATGTCGCGCAGCGCGCCGGCGTGGTCGTAGTAGCCGCGGCGTCCCGGCGTGCCGACGGTCTCGGCCGCGGTGATCTGCACGTGGTCGATCCAGAGGGAGTTCCAGATCGGCTCGAGGAAGGCGTTGGCGAAGCGCAGGACCAGCAGGTTCTGCACCGTCTCCTTGCCCAGGTAGTGGTCGATGCGGAAGATCTGCCGCTCGTCGAAGATCTCGCCGACCTCGTCGTTGATGCGCTGGGCGCTGACCAGGTCGCGGCCGAGCGGCTTCTCCAGCACCACCCGGGACAGCGGCGTGACCAGCCCGGCCTGCTGGAGCTCCCGGCAGAACGGGCCGAACGTCATGGGCGGGCTGGCCAGATAGAAGACCCTGTCCCTGTCCTCGTGCCCGGCCAGCATCTTCACCACGGCGGACCAGCCGCTGCCGTCCTCACCGCCCACGTCGACCGACACGTGGTGAAGGCGGCCGAGGAAGCGCTGCCATGCGTCGGCGTCATCGGGGACGGCGGAGCGCACCTCGGCGTCGACCTTGCCGCGGAAGTCGGCGTCCGTCAGCCCGCCGCGCGACATCGCGATGATCCGCGTCTCTGGGGCGAGCCTGCCCTCCAGGTCGGAGTGGAACAAGGCGGGCAGCAGTTTGCGCATCGACAGGTCGCCGGTGCCGCCGAAGACGACCAGATCGGCGGTGTGACAGGTGGGGGACAGCACGGCTCGACTCCGATGATCTACCAAGTGATCTACCAAGGAAGGACAGAACGGACATTAGCCATAGTTCGGAGAGCACACAAGCGGGCTTTTGCTATTTGAAATGAGAAAGTCATGACTTTTCATTACCTAACCGGCTGTGATTCACTTAGCCGATGCCCAGACGTACCGCAGCCACGCTCGCCACCAGCGGGGAGGTCCTCGACCTGATCCGCACGGGTGAAGCCGTCACGCGAGCGGACCTCGGGCGGGTGACGGGCCTGTCACGACCGGCGGTGTCCCTGCGCGTGGGTGAACTGCTCGAGCGCGGCCTGGTCGTCGAGCGGACCGACGCGCCCTCCACGGGCGGACGCCCTCCCGTGCGGCTGGAGTTCAACGCCTCGGGCGGCGTCGTGCTGGTGGCCGCGCTGGGCGCGAGCCGTACGAGAGTGGCCGTGTGCGACCTGGCCGGGCACGAGCTGGCGGGCCGCGAGTTCGTCATCGACGTGGAGCAGGGGCCCGACGTGGTGCTGCCGCTGCTCATGGACACCTGGGACGAACTGCTCGACGGCCGCTGCCCCGGCGCCAGGGTCAAGGGCGTGGGCATGGGTGTGCCCGCCACCGTCGAGTTCGCCGCCGGCCGTACGGAGTCGGCCAGGGTCATGGCGAGCTGGACGGGCGTGGAGATCCCGCCACTGGTGCGCGCGCGCTTCCCGGTGCCCGTCTTCGTCGACAACGACGTCAACGTGCTGGCCATCGGCGAGCACCGCGGCGTCTACGCCGAGGAGACCGGCGACCTGATGTTCGTGAAGATCTCCACCAGGATCGGCGCGGGCGTCATCGCCGGCGGCGAGATCCTGCGCGGCGCGCTCGGCGCGGCGGGCGAGATCGGCCACATCCCCGTGCGCGACGGCGGCGGCGTGCTGTGCAGGTGCGGCAACGTCGACTGTGTCGACTCGGTGGCCAGCGGCACCGCGCTGCTGCGCGACCTGCGCGCCGCGGGCCGCGACGTGAAGACCATCGCGGACGTGACCGCGCTGGTGCGCGCGGGCGACGCCGAGACGATGGCGATCGTGCGCGAGGCGGGCCGCAGGATCGGCGAGGTCGTCGCCGGCGCGGTCAACATCCTCAACCCCGCCGTGGTCGTGCTCGGCGGCGACATGGCCGAGGCGTTCGGGCCGCTGGTGTCGAGCATCCGCGAGGTCGTCTACCGCCGCTCGACCGCGCTGGCCACCCGCCGGCTGCGGATCGAGGCCAGCAGGCTGGGCGCGGCGGCGGGCATCAGCGGGTGCGCGGTGATGGTGCTGGACCACGTCCTGTCACCGGACGCCGTGGACGAGGCGCTGACCAGCCGCCCCACCCGCTGAGGGTCACCGCCCTCAGAAGCCGCCGCCCCGCTCGTGGTCGGAATGGGTGACGTCCTTGAGTTCGGTGTCGTGGCGGAGGGCCTTCTTCGGCCGCTTCGGCTTCTTGGTACGGCGCGGCGGCTCGGGCGTCGAGGAGGTCGCCTCGATCAGCCCAGGCGCGGACGGCCTGGACGCCGCCGAGATGTCGGCGTTGTCGCGGGGGGTGGCGGGAGGCACCAGGCCGGGGGTGCGCGACGGCTCGCTGAACGGCGACGACAGGGGCGGCGACGTCGGCGGCGGCGAGGCATGGGCCCGCGGGCGGTTGTCGCGGGTCGCGAGCGGCACGGCCCCTTCCGGTCGGCCGGAGGGCTGCCCGGTCGAGCGGGGGGTGCTGGTGACCGAGTGCGCGGCGGGGCGCTCGGCGGGCGAGGGTGGTTCGGCCTCGCCCTGAGCCCGCCACGGCCCTGGTGAGGGCAGCGATCCGCCGATGAGGATCGCCGAGAACGCCAGCATCAGCGTGCCGGCGAGAGCCGCGATGGTCATCATGGCGCGTTCGCGCCGCCCGGTGTCGCTCACGACATGCATGGTAGGTGAGTCACCGACCGGGTGGATCAAGCACACCCGCCGCCGGGGTGTTCAGCAGGTGCAGAGGATGGCCCTGAGGGCGGTCTCCAGGCACAGTCCCGACCCGGCGGGCACCGGCCACGGGAAGCGCACCAGCGCGGGATCCTCGTCGCCGAGCCTGACCGTCGCGCCGTACCTGTCGAGCTCCCACAGCCACACCGACTCGGCCGGCAGTCCGAGCAACCGTCCGACGCCCGCCGTGAGCTGCGGCCGGTGCGAGCCGTTGACGTGGGCGAGCACCTGCTCGGCCACCTCGGCCAGCGGATCGGGGGCGGCCTCCAGGTATTCGTCGGCGTCCAGCACGCCCGACTCCTCGCCCGTCAGGTAGACCACCTGGCCGACGTCGAGGCGCAGCAGGTGGGGCGCGTCCGGCGCGCCGTACCGCTCCAGGGCCTCGAACAGGCCCTCGTCGGCGGCGTGCGCCGAGATCGCCACCGCCGCCTCCCGCGCGTCGCGCTCGGGCACGGCCTCGGCCCAGCCCTGGACCTCGATCAGCCCACGGGGGTAGTCCACCTCGCCCAGCCGCCGCATCGCGGACAGGTTGACCGACACGACCGCGTCGCCGCGCAGCCCATGCAGCGGCTCGCCCGGCCGGACGAGGAGGACCGGACGGCCGCGCGAGTCGACGGCGCCGCTCACGGGGCACCGGGTGCCGTCGACGATCAGCTGCGCGGCCCGTGAGGTCGCGGCCAGGGTCCGGACGCGTTCGGGCAGCGGAGGGGCGGCCAGAGGCATGGCGTCTCCTTGAGTTCTACATCAAATATAGGTTAGGCTTCCCTTAGTAAGGATTACCTAACCACATTGAGGTGAACGTGCGCTACACCGGCCCGAAGGTGCGACTGTCCCGACGCGCGGGCGTCCCGCTGACCAGGAAAGCCGTCCGCTACTTCGAGCAGCGCCCCTATCCGCCGGGCGAGCACGGCCGCAAGACAAACCGCCGCACCACCGGTGACTACGGCCTGCGGCTCATGGAGAAGCAGAAGCTGCGCTGGTACTACGACGTCTCCGAGCGCCAGCTGCGCCGCTACTGGGACCTGGCGGTGCGCAAGTCGGGCGCCTCGGGCGCCGAGCTGGTCGTGCTGCTGGAGAGCCGCCTGGCCTCCCTGGTGCTGCGCGCCGGCCTCGCCCCCTCGATCTACGCGGCCAGGCAGTACGTCGCCCACGGCCACATCAGCGTCGACGGCCGCAAGGTCGACATCCCCAGCTACCTGGTCAAGCCCGGCCAGGTCGTCTCCGTGCGCGAGCGCTCGCGCGGGATGCAGCCGTTCGTGGCCGCGGCCGAGGGCGTCTACGCCGACGAGCGGATCGCGAGCTACCTGAGCGTCGACCACAAGGCCCTGACCTTCACGCTGGCCGCCAGGCCCGAGCGCGAGCAGATCGTGGTGCCGGTCGACGAGCAGCTCGTGGTCGAGTTCTACTCCCGCTAGCAATGGTGATGTTCCGGCCCCGGGTGGGGGCCGGAACTTTTGGAGACCGGGCTACCGCGCCAGGCCGGAGGTGCGTGGCGCGGCCGTCCGCTCGATCACGACGTAGACGATCAGCGCGACCACCAGGCCGCTCACCGCGTCGGAGAACTGCGGCGCCAGCCAGTGCACCAGCCCGCCCACGGCGGCCCCCGCCGCCCATGCGACGAACGCGGTCGGCCGCACCGCGGGAGCGGGACCGTCACTCTCCTTGCGGCGCAGCAGGACCTGGTCGGCGATGAGCACCCCGCCGAGCGGCGGGACGAACACGCTGAGGATGACCAGCCAGTCGAGGAAGTGGTTCCAGACGCCGGCCAGGGCCGCGACGGTGCCGATGACGCCGAGCACGAGCGTCATCACGCGCATCCGGGTGCCGGTCAGGTGCGACCAGCTCAGCGCGCCGTTGTAGAGGCAGTGGCTGCACACCGAGCCGAGGTTGACGATGACGAACACCGCGGCCAGCGCGCTGAGCAGGAATCCGTGACCGTCGGTCAGGATCGGCAGGAAGTTGCCGCCGACGGTCTCGGCCGAGGCGATCGCCCCGGCGGCGACGACCACCCCGCCGGTGATCTGGGCGACGAGGCTGGCCACGGGGAAGGCGGTGACGGTGGCGAGGACGGCCTGCCTGCCGTTCTTCGACCAGCGGGTGAAGTCGGCCGTCATCGTGCCGGAGTCGGCGAAGGTGGCCATGATGAGGGAGACGGCCGCGCCGAAGGTGAGCGCGCTGCTTCCGGCCACTCCCTGGTAGGAGAAGATCGCCCCGAGGTCGTGCTCCATGGACACGATGACGATGGCGATCAGGCCGGCCACGATGAACAGCGGCGCGGCGACCATGCCCAGCCATGACAGGGCGCGGATGCCGAGGTAGGTGACCGCGATGAAGGCCGCCCCCGCCAGGACCGCGACGGCCTGCTCGTGCCAGCCGAAGGCCTGGTTGAGCGTGGCGCCGGTGGCTCCCGTGTTGAAGGCGAACCAGCCGACGACGATCGTGGCAAGGAACCCGGAGGCGATGATGTAGCCGACCCTGCCGAAGGTCCTGGTGGCCTGCAGGGAGAAGCTCTCACCGGTGCTGCCCGCCCGGTGGCTCAGCAGCCCGACGTAGACCAGCATGACGAGGTTGGCAGCCAGGATGGCCGCCATTCCGCGCCAGAAGCCCAGCGCCGCGACCACCACGCCGCCGGGGACGGCGTTGGTGAGGATCATGGGGAACCCGAACCAGACCGCCGACACCGTCAGCAGGGACTTGCGGTGCTCCAGGGGGACGGGTGTGTGCTCGTACTCCGAGTCCTCCGCCGGCACGCCGGTCGCCTGGGCGCTCATGAGAGCTCTCCTGCGAGGGCGGTGATCGCCTTGTCGAAGGCCTCGACCGGCGGGTGGGTGATTCCGGCGCCGATCATTCCGATGCCTGCCTCCTTGTGGGCGATCGCGGTGTTGATGACCGGCAGGATGCCGGTGGCCAGGACCTTGCGGACGTCGATCCCCGTGGGGATGCCCTGGAAGCCGAGGCTGGGGATGGTGACGTTCGGGTTGTGCGTCGTGGTGATCTCGCCCATGTCCCTGGTGAAGCCGACGGCCTCCGCCACGGTCCCGCCGACGAGCGCGACGATGGCCGGGGCGGTCGCCATGGCGAACCCGCCGAAGCCGTACGTCTCGGTGATCGCGCTGTCGCCGATGTCCAGCCCGGAGTCCTCCGGCTTGTACCCGGCGAACATCGGCCCGACGACCTTCTGGGCCGGGCCGGTGAACCACTGGTTGCCTGCCAGGCCGCTGACCCTGATGCCGAACTCGACGCCGTTG
The DNA here is from genome assembly GCF_042754765.1 of Nonomuraea sp. NPDC059194. Taxonomy (NCBI): domain Bacteria; kingdom Bacillati; phylum Actinomycetota; class Actinomycetes; order Streptosporangiales; family Streptosporangiaceae; genus Nonomuraea; species Nonomuraea sp. NPDC059194. The sequence continues at coordinate 221,725 of NZ_JBHZBH010000008.1, forward strand.
CGCGCCATCGTCGTGACGATCGTCGAGCCCTCGATGCCGTGCGCGGCGTCCAGCGCGGCCTTGGCCGTCGCCATCCAGGTGGGCCCGGAGAAGTAGTCCGAGCTGGCGATGAAGTCGAAGACCTCCTTCTTCTGCTCGGTGGAGAAGCTCGTCTGCAGCAGCGACGGCGCCAGCGCCTGCATGAGCAGCAGGGTGCCGGCGTTGTTGCGGTTGTGGCACTCGTCGCCCATGTGCAGCGCCTGGGACAGCAGCAGCCGCAGGTCGATCGGACCGCCGATCTCCATGGCCTCCTTGAGCATGGGGCCGAGCACGTCGCGCATCCAGTCCAGCCGCTCGATGACCGACTCGTCGTTGGCGCCCATGCGCAGGATCTTGGCCATCTGCTCGGACAGGTTGGTGTAGGCGGTGTTGCCGTAGGTCTCGTTGCGCACCACGTGCATGTACATCGAGGCAGAGGTGACCCCGGCCATGGAGCCCACGCAGTCGTGCTCGTGGCACGGCGAGAAGGTGATCTCGCCCGAGGCGGCCAGCCTGGCGGCCTCGTCCAGGTCCGCGGCCAGGCGCTCGAAGACGAGCGCGCCGGTGATGGCGCCCTTCATCGCGCCGTTCATGCGCTCCCAGGTGATGGGCGGGCCCGCGTGCAGGATCGTGGTGGGCGTCATGCCGGGCACGACGTCGATGGCTTTGCCGTACCCGACCAGCATCGGCCGGGAGTTGACGATGCGCTCGACGGCCAGGGCGTTGGCCGCCTCGACCTCGGGACGCTCCAGGGCGTCGAGGGCGGCGAGGATCTCGGGCCTGCCGCCGCCGGGCGGCGTCCAGTCGAGGGTGGTGACCTTCGCGCCCTGGGCGGCGATGTCCTCCTCGAACATGGTCAGTCCGACGTTGACGACCTCGAGGTCGCTTTCAAACAGGTTCATGCCTTCCGTGCCTCTCGGATGATGCGGACGAGCTCACGGGCGTAGCGGCCCGTCTCGGTGCTGCTGCGGGTGACGGTGACCCCCGCGGCCTCCAGTGCCGCGACCTGGCCGGCCAGGCTCGGGGTGTCGAGATCGGTGCCGAGCACGTAGCCCACGATCTCCAGGTGCCTGCCGTCCTCGGTGGCGATGCGCTTGGCCTCCTCGATCGCCGGGAGCGTGACCCCGACCGGGTCCTCGTGCGCGCCGAAACCGAGGATGAAGTCCATGACGATGGCCGCGACCTGCGGGTCCTTGGCCTCCTCGACCAGCCGGGCCAGGCGCAGCGAGGGGTCGATCATCGGGTGCGGGCGGCCGTTGGTGAAGTCGTCGTCGCCGAAGTCGAGGAAGGTGTGCCCGACACTGGGGCTGCCGGCCGGAAGGCGCCGCTCGGGGTTCTTCTGGATGTTGCTCCAGACGTCCTCACCGGCGTCGAGCAGCGCGTACATCGACTCGTCGCACAGCGTCCCGCCGCAGAACAGGCCGCGGACGAACCGCTGGTCGGGGGTGAGATCGATGCTCGGGGCCCGGAGGGGCTCGACCTCGGCCCGGGGATCCACCGCCAGCCGTACGGCCCGCAGCGCCGCCTCCTGGCTGGACGGCGCGAAGTGTCCCCCCGCGGCGCTGACCGCCTCCTCGGAGCCGCCGATGAAGTACACGACGACCGGCTTGCCCGCGGTCGCGATCTCGGCGAGCACCTTGCGTTCCACCGAGGCGGCCGGGGGCTTGGACACCAGGATGATCACCTCGGTGCGCGGGTCGGCGGCCAGCGCGCGGATCCCGTCGATCATCATGATGCCGCCGACCTCCTCGCTGAGGTCGCGCCCGCCCGTGCCGACGAGCTGGGAGATCCCGCCGCCCAGGGCGTGGACGCGGACGCTGACCTCCTGCGCCCCGGTGCCCGAGGCCGCGACGATGCCTACCGTGCCGGGGCGTACGGCGTTGCCGAAACACAGGGCGACGTTGTTGATGATCGCGGTGCCGCAGTCGGGGCCCATCATGAGCAGCCCCTTGTCGTGGGCCAGGCGCTTGAGCGCGACCTCCTGCTCGACCGGCACGTTGTCGCTGAAGAGCATCACGTGCAGGCCGCTCTCCAGCGCCTTGCGCGCCTCGCGCCCGGCGTAGGCGCCGTTGACCGCGATCACCGCCAGGTTCGCGGCCGGGTTGCCCTCCTTGGCGGCGGCGATCGTCCGGTAGGTGAGCGAGCTCTCGCCCGCGGCCGGAGCCTTGCGCACCAGGAGCGCCTCGATCTCCTCCAGCACCGATCCGGAGTCGGCCTCGACCACGATCATGAGGTCGCCGTTCCCTGCGGCCTGGAGCTCGGGGACCAGGAGCCCGAGGTTGTTCAGCACCTCCTTGTTCATCTCGGTGCCCATGGCCACGAAGGCCTGCTTCACCCCGTCCAGGCCGTTGGCCTTGGTGGAGATGGACATCAACGACACCGAGTCGAAATAGGTGTTCTTCTTGACGACTGCTGTGATGCTCACAGCGAACCTCGCAGTTCTCTTTCTAGGTGGAGTCCGGTCACCAGGCCCGACAGGGTGTCGGTGCCGGAGGTGTGGCCGATGGCCAGGACACGGTGGGCGGGGGCCAGGTCGTGGCGGGCCATGGCGCTCAGGAGGTCGAGCAGCGAAGCGCGGACGCGCCCGTCGAGCGCCTCGGCGAGCGTGGTCGAGCTCAGCAGCGTCGTCCGCCCCGCGTGTACGGCGAGCACCTCGCGCAGCCCCCCGGCGAACAACCCGAGCCGGCTGCCGCTCAGCGAGGACAGCAGGGCCAGGCCGGTGAGGAAGTCGTCTCCGGCCGGGGTGAGGCCGGGGCCGAGCCCCAGCAGCCCGAGGACGCCCCGCCGTACCCCATCGGGGTCGGCGGCCAGTACCGCGCGCACCAGCGCGTCGCGCCCGTCACGCAGGGCGGCCTCCATGGGGGACGGCCGCGCGGCGGCGACCATCCCCCCTGGCGTGCCTTGGGTGCGCACGAGACGGTCGAGGGCGGCGGTCGCCGGGCCGAGCTCGTCGACGGAGACGGAGAGCGGCGGGGGATCCCAGTCGCCGGCGCCGGTGGTGTCGATGCTCAGGCCGGCGGTGGCGAGCGCGCCAGGAGCGAACTCCACCGCCTGCCCCGGCTCGACCGCTGCACTTGTCCAGTCCGGGACGTCCACGACCAGGGTCCATGGCGCGTTGTCGGCCTGCCGGGAGGCGAGCGCCATGAGGCGCCCGCCGGGCAGCAGCAGGTTGAGGACGTGCCTGAACGCCGTGTCGACCCGTCCCGTTCCGGTCAGATCGCGCAGGTGCGACAGGAGCACCGCGTCGCCGCACCGCGCACGCGCTGTCTTCACGCTGCACTCCCCTTATTGGTATACCGTTAAATGTTCGCATTCTGTATACCACTGTTTTCTAGGGAGATGTCCATGCGCATCGTCGTGGCCCTCGGGGGCAACGCACTGGCCCGCAGGGGAGAGCCGATGACGGCCGACCGGCTGCGGGCCAACGTCAGGGCATCCTGCGGAGCGCTCGCCGGTCTCGCCCGCGAGCAGGAACTCGTCATCACTCACGGCAACGGCCCGCAGGTCGGCCTGCTGGCGCTGCAGAACCTCGCCTACCGCGACGTCGCGGCCTACCCCCTCGACATCCTCGGCGCCGAGACCCAGGGCATGATCGGCTACGTCATCCAGCAGGAGCTGACCAACGCGCTCAACGGCGAACGCGAGGTCGCCGCGATCCTCACCACGACCGAGGTCGACGAGGCGGACCCGGCCTTCGAGCACCCCACGAAGCTGATCGGCCCGCAGTACTCCGCGCAGGACGCGGCCGAGGCCGCCGCCGAGTACCGCTGGACCATAGCCCGCGACGGATCGGCCTTCCGCCGGGTCGTGCCCTCGCCCTCGCCGGTGCGCGTCATGCAGGCGCCGCTCATCCGCACGCTGCTGGAGAACGGCCAGCTCGTCGTCTGCGTCGGCGGCGGCGGGGTCCCCGTCAAGACGGACGGCAGGGGCCGCCAGTCGGGCGTGCAGGCGGTCGTCGACAAGGACCTGGCCAGCGCCGCCCTGGCCGCCGAGCTCGAGGCCGACACGCTCATCATGCTCACCGACGCCGCCTATGTCAGCGAGAACTGGGGGACTCCCGCGCAGCGGGACATCCTGACCGCCTCGCCTGAGGCGATCTCCGAGCTTCCCTTCGAGGAAGGATCGATGAAGCCCAAGATCGACGCGGCCGTCCGCTTCGCCAAGGCCGGGGGTCGTGCCCTGATCGGCCCCCTGGACCGCCTCGACGACCTCCTGGCGCGGCGCGTGGGCACGGAGATCCGCTCCGACCTGCCCGAGGGCATCGTCTACCTCTGACTGCGGCTACCCGCGGGTGGCCGTACGGGTGCCCCGGCGCGGGGCGCCGACGCCCACCTCCTCGCGCAGCTGCCTGACCTCCGCCCGCAGCGCCGCGAGCTCGGCCATGATCGCGCTGGTGGCGCCGGCCGAGGTCTTCTCCACGACCTCGGCCAGCGCCTCCTCCTCGGCGTGCTTCTCGTCGTCCATGGCGCTCACCACGACCGCCATGAAGAGGTTCAGCACCACGAATGAACAGATGAGGATGAAGACCACGAAGAAGATCCAGGCCGAGGGGTGCGCGGCCATGACCTCGCGGGCGATGTCCGGCCACGCCTCGCCCGTCATCGTCTGGAACAGGGTGAACAGCGACACGGGCAGCGAGCCGAAGTACTCGGGGGCGGTCGCGCCGTACAGCTTGGTGGCCATGACGCCGCCGACGTAGAGCACGAGCGTCAGCAGCACCACGATCGAGCTCATCCCCGGCATCGCCGTCAGCAGCGCGTTGACCACGCGCCGCAGGCTCGGCACGACCGACACCAGGCGCAGCACCCGCAGGACGCGCAGCGCGCGCAGCACCGACAGGCCGCCCGTCGTGGGCAGGACGGCGATGGCGACGATGACGGTGTCGAAGATGTTCCACGGGTCGCGGACGAAGCGACCGCGGTAGACGTAGACCTTGGTGAGCAGCTCGGCGACGAAGACGTACAGCGCCGCGTGGTCGATCGCGGCCAGCACGGGCGCGGCGGCCTCCATCACCCTCGGGAAGGTCTCCAGGCCCAGGGTGGCCGCGTTGATCAGGATGACCGCGATGACGAATCGCTGGAAGCGGGGGCTCTCGATGATCAGACGAGCGCGCTCGCGCACAGAGGAACTCCTTGCGAAGGTGGTACCGAAGGGAACGTCCCGTGGACGGTCAGTCGACGGGCGTCAGCCTGAAGACGCGCAGGTGCCTGCCGGACTTGACGGTGTAGCGGTCGTAGACCGGCCACTGCGCGACGAGGCCGGGCCAGGCCCGCTCGCGCTCCTCGCCCTCCAGCAGCCTGGCCACGACGGGAATCCGCTCGCCCCTGAAGCTGACGACGGCCTCGGGGGTCCTGAGCAGGTTGGTGCTCCACGCGGGGTGGTGGTCCCTGCCGAAGTTGCTGCCCACGATCAGGAACGCGCCGCCGGGCTCGGGCAGGCAGGCCAGCGGCGCCTGCCTCGGCTGTCCGGTCTTGGCCCCTGTCGTGGTGAGCACGAGCGTGGGGATCATCGCGTCGCTGACGGGGCGGCCCTTGGTGAGCTTGTGGACCAGCCGGTCCATCGCGGGGACGATCTTCGGGCCGACCTTCATGAAGGCGTCGGTGCCCGCCAGCCACTGGAAGAACGGCTTCAGCCGCTCAATGATCGTCACATCCGGACACAGTAGTCCGAGATCCCGCTTTCCAGAAGATCGAATGCCTGCTCCGCCTGGACTCTGAGGTGGGGGAGGATCTCCGTCCAGCTCTCGCCCGCGAACCTGCGCACGATCGCGTGCCGCGACAGCAGCCGGGTGGTCTCCATGATCAGCCCGGCGACCAGGCGCGGGGTCAGGTCGTCGGGGTCGGCAGCCGACTCCTCCGCCAGCGTGGCGGCCAGGCGCTCGGTCTGCTCGTGTTCCAGCTCCCTGAAGCGCGCCATGAGCGAGGGGCTGTCTCCCACGATGCGGCCGAACACGTCGGCGCCCTCGTTCAGGCCGTAGCGCCAGTCGCGCTCCTCGATCGCCGCCAGGAAGTCGCGGCGGAAGGCCGCCACGACGCTCTCACCATGCCGCCGCTCGCGCACCACCCTGCTCTGCAGGTCCTCGACCTCCTCGCGCCGGTCGAGGAACAGGTCCTCCTTGGTGCCGAAGTAGTTGAAGACCGTGTTGACCGACACGTCGGCGGCCCTGGCCACCTCGGCCACCGTGACCTGCTCGAACCCGCGCATCATGAACAGCCCCATCGCCATGTCGGCGATGCGCTGCCTGGTCTCCCGCTTCTTGCGCTCCCGCAGCCCCTCTTCCATGTGGACATGCTACAAGGTTGCAGTGACTCCAAAATTGTGGCTACTGTAAAAATGTGATCGAAGCATCCGGTCTGACCAAGACCTTCCCCAACGGCGTGCACGCCGTGAACGGCGTCGACTTCGCCGTCGCGCCGGGCGAGATCGTCGGCTTCCTCGGCCCCAACGGCGCGGGCAAGACCACGACCATGCGCATGCTGACGACCCTGCTCCCGCCCACCTCCGGCACCGCCACCATCGCGGGACACGACCTGCTGACCGACCCCCGCGGCGTACGGCGCAGCATCGGCTACGTCTCGCAGAGCGGGGGCATCAACCCGGTCAACCCGCTCGGCGACGAGCTCGAACTGCAGGCCATGCTGTACGGCCTGAGCCGCGCCGAGGCCCGCACCCGCATCGCCGCCACCCTGGAGACCCTTGAGCTGACCGGCATGGAGAACCTGCCGGGCGGCGCCCTGTCAGGCGGGCAGCGACGCCGCTTCGACATCGCCTTCAGCCTTCTGCACCGCCCGTCCGTGCTCTTCCTCGACGAGCCGAGCACCGGGCTCGACCCGCAGAGCAGGGCGGGTCTGTGGGACCACATCCGCGGGCTCGGCCTCACGGTCTTCGTCTCCACGCACTACCTGGAGGAGGCGGAGGCGCTCTGCGACCGGCTGATCGTCATCGACAGCGGCAGGATCGCCGCCCAGGGCACCCCCGCCGAGCTCAAGGGCGATCGCACGCTGATCGAGGCGTTCATGGAGATCGCGTCATGAGGGACACCTGGCTGCTCTTCCGGCACGACACCCGCATCATGCTGCGCCACAAGTTCGGCATCGTCATCGCGGCCGCCCAGCCGTTGTTCTTTCTCGTGCTGTTCGGGCCGATCTTCGCGACCTTCGGCACCTGGGAGACGCTGGTCCCAGGCCTGATCATCCAGCTCGGGCTGCTCAGCGCGGGCCTGGCCGGGTTCGGGGTGGTCTTCGACTGGCGCTCGGGCGTGCTCGAACGGCTCAGGGTCACCCCGGCGGCCCGCCTGTCGCTGCTGCTCGGGCGGGTGCTCACCAACGCCTTCACGCTGGTGATCCAGACCGTGCTGCTGGTCGCCGTCGCCTACGCCATCGGCCTGCGCGCCCCCGTCGCCGGGGTGATCGCCGCGTTGCTGCTGGTGGTCGTGCTCGGCGTCAGCCTGGCCGCGCTGTCCTACGCGGCGGCGATGCGGCTGAACGAGCACCTGTTCGCGCCGGTCATGATGACCGCGGTGTGGCCGCTGATGCTGCTGTCCGGCACGTTCCTGCCGATGTCGATGGCGCCGGGCTGGCTCGCCACGATGTCGTACGTCAGCCCGTTCCGCTACGTGCTGGAAGCCATGCGCGAGCTGTTCGCCGGGCGCTACACGACCAGCACGGTCGGGATCGGCGTGCTGGTCGTGGCGATCTTCGCGGCCGTCAGCCTGACGATCGGCAACAGGATCTTCAGTCGCGCGAACGCCTAGGTGGACTGGCCCGCGGCGGGCCGTAGGGCTCGATCCTGGGGTCGGAGAAGGTCGGACCGGCGGCGCGGCCCGCCTCCTCCGTCACGCGCAGGCCGTACAGACCCTCGTCGGGGTCGATGAGGACCAGGCCGTAGCCGGTGTCCACGTCCTCCTCCGACAGGCCGAGCCGCTCGATCGCGTCGGCGAGCGTCGCCTCGCGCGGCAGCCGTACCGTCATCAGCACCAGGCGGCGCGCGCCGCCCTCGGGTCCTGGCTCCTGCATGAGGTCAGGCTTATTGACTTCCTTAGTCATCTCTCATGTTATACATGTAAAGTTGCGTGTGTGGAGTTGCTGCGGATCTCCAAGGCCGCCAAGCGCCTGGGCATCCATCCGATGACGCTTCGCCAGTGGGCTATCGACGGCAAGATCCCGTTCTCCTGGGTCGGCCGTGAGCGCCGGTTCTCCTTAGTCGATGTGGAGAACATGAAGCGCGGCAGCGACTCGGCGACCTCCCGTCCCCGGCGGGGGGTTCTGTATGTGCGCGTCTCGGGCTCGTCCGGGCAGGAATCGTCGCTGGATGCGCAGGAGGAGGAATTGCTGGCCACGTCCACGGGCGAGGTCGTGAAGATCGTCAAGGACCGTGGATCCGGTCTGAGGGAGAACCGGCCGGGCCTGAACCGGGTGTTGGCGATGGTGTCGGCCGGCAGTGTGACCGTGGTTCGGGTGACGCATGAGGACCGGTTGGCCCGATTCGGTGTCGGCTGGCTCAAGCGTCTGTTCTCCGTGTACGGCGTCACACTGGAGGTACTGCACCCGAAGAAGTCCGGCGGGCGGGACGAACTCCTGGAGGACTTCGCGTCCTTGGTGACCACGTTCGCCGGGCGCCTGTATGCGATGCGGTCGGCACAGGCGCGCAAGCGGCTGCTCGCCGAAAGCGGTCAATGCACCGGCGAGGATCGTGCCGCGTGAGCCGGAACGTGAGCCGGAAGCTGCCGCTCACCGAGGGCCAGACCTCCCGCACCGCGTGCGCCCATGGCCTGTTGCGCACAGGCGCGGATGAGAAGACCGGCGAACTGCTGCCCGCCGCTGTGCTGGCCGAGCGGGTCGGCTGGGCCGCCGACTTGGTGTCCGGCATGGTCAGCGCGCTGACCACAGAACACTGGAACACCACCGACGTGGACGTCCTGGCCTCCGGGCAGGACGCGGGCGGCCGCAAGCTGCCGTCAAACGCCTGGATGGCGCTGCGTCGCCTCGGCTGGACAACCGCTCCACCCGAAGACATCAAAGTCAACGACCGTATCGTTCGCATGGCCCAGGAGCAGGCCGGGCGCGCTCTACGCTCGGCCAGGTGGCGGGCCGACCTGACCGCCGCGGTGCTGGCCACCTGGCCCGCCGATCCCGCCAAGCGCACCCCGGCCGAATGGGATGCCGTCCGTGAGGCGCTGCCGGGCGGCCTGTCCCTGCCCTCCAGCGTGATCAAGTCCCGTACCCGGCAAGCCGCCGCGTTCGAGCGGCGGCACGGCCGCCTTCCGGCCGATGTGTTCGAGCTGGAGCCCGCGCC